>CASBQB010000377.1 GCA_949127655.1 Chroococcales cyanobacterium PMM_0086
CTTTCTTGGAATGGTAAAGCGATTATTCGAGAAGTACAAGCTCATCCTTGGAAAAAAACACTCTATCATTTAAGTTTCTTTTATCAGGCTTAAATGTGAAGCAAATCTTAATTAAGGGACTGAGAAATTCTCGGTCTCTCTTTTTTTAAAATCTACTACTTTTTGAGAAAAAATTGTTATGATATTTCATAAAGATCAGAAATCCCAATATCTCAGGTTTTCATAAACAACATATAAATGTCTAAGATAGTTGCTACTCATCCATCCTCAGTTAACTTTCAACAAATTCGCCCAGAGATTCAACTACTAAAACAAAAATTGAGTGAATGGCGCAGGCAACTACATAAATACCCAGAACTCGGTTTTAAAGAAGTTTTAACAAGTCAGTTAATTGCCCAAAAACTCCAAGAAATAGGGCTAGAACCAAAAACAGGCATTGCAAAAACTGGTTTAACTGTCTTAATAGAAGGGGAATTACCAGGCCCAACTATAGCTATACGTGCCGATATAGACGCACTACCAATACAAGAAGAAAACGAGGTTTCCTACCGTTCGCAGCATAAAGGGATAATGCACGCTTGTGGACATGATGGACATACAGCAATCGCCCTAGGTACAGCCTACTACTTAGCAGCCAATCGGCACAAGCTAGCAGGTAGAGTTAAAATCATCTTTCAACCAGCCGAAGAAGGCCCAGGCGGTGCAAAACCAATGATTGAAGAGGGAGTACTTAAATCCCCAGATGTAAATGCTATTATTGGATTACACTTATGGAACAATCTGCCTCTAGGTGTAGTCGGAGTGCGTAGTGGTGCGATGATGGCAGCAGTAGAAATTTTTCATCTGCAAATTCAAGGCAAAGGCGGACACGGTGCAATTCCTCAACAGACAGTAGATAGTATTGTCATAGGCTCTCAGATCGTCAACGCACTTCAAACCATCGTCTCACGTAACATTGATCCCATAGACTCAGCAGTTGTGACTGTAGGTGAATTTAAAGCTGGTTCAGCCGTGAATGTGATTGCAGCAAGCGCCAAGCTGAGTGGGACTGTACGCTATTTTAACCCCAAATACCAGGGCTACTTTAAAGAGCGTATAGAGTCGATTGTTGCGGGGATCTCTCAAAGTCATAGAGCGAGTTATGAACTCAATTATCAGGAATACTATCCTCCTCTAATTAATGACTCACAGATAGCTGAACTAGTCAGGTCTGTGGCCCTAGATGTAGTAGAAACTCCTCAAGGAGTAGCACCTGAATGTCAAACCATGGGGGGAGAAGATATGTCCTACTTCCTGCAAGAAGTACCAGGCTGTTACTTTTTTCTGGGATCAGCTAATCCAGTCCAAGGACTAGATTACCCTCACCATCATCCCCGCTTTGATTTTGATGAAACAGCCTTAGTTATGGGTGTAGAGATGTTTGTCCGTTGTATAGAAAGGTATGCAGAACAAAATCCCTAACTTAAAACCTCCTGGTTTTGGTAAAGCCATAAAGAAGCCCCGAAACTAAGGTAGCAGCAATCAAAATTAACAAGACAAAGCCTGGCAAAAAAGTCAAAACTTGTAGTACTCTTAAAGAGTAGACAGTCAATGTCAACAGAAGAGTACCAAGAAAGGCATAGGCAAAAAATGATCGGCGAGAACGACTCAATTTAGTCATAAATCAGTATCGATAATCCTCAATTCTATTCCTGAAACCTGTGTTTAACACGAAAGAGCGTTCCTTAAAAGCTCTATCTCTAAAAAAAGTTTTATTTTCTGGACTGATCATCCTGAGTCTAAGTCAACTGACAGGTTGCCTTTCTAACTCCTTAGCTAGTCCAACCCCGTTCAATGAAGAGTCTCCTTCTGCATTCTCGAAAAAGTTAGTTCAACAAGGCATTCAAAAAAACTTCAAAGGAGCATACAATGAAGCCCTAGTCGATTTAAGTGAAGCAGTTCGGTTAGACGACCATGATGTAGATGCCTACTTTAACAGAGGATTAACTTACTATCGATTGCATAAAATAGAAAAAGCAATTGAAGATTTTACAATGGCGATTACTCTAAATAATGAATTTATTGAAGCTTACGTCAATCGGGGTAATATTTATTTAGAGTTTGAGGAATATAAAAAAGCCATTAAGGACTATACAAAAGTACTAGCTATTAACCCAAATAATTCCTTAGCACACAATAACTTAGGACTAGTATATCTAAACTTAGGAGAATATAAACAAGCTACAGCATATTTTAAATCTGCCATTGAACTTGAGCCTAATTATCCAGATGCGTATTTTAATCAAGCAATTCTCTATAGCGAACTGAACCAAAAACAGAAGGCCATCGTTAATTTACGCAAAGCGATGAAACTCGCTAAAGAACAAGAAAACCTAGGTATCTATCAAGCAGCAGTAGCAGAACTAGAAAAATTGCAAAAACCTAGGAAAAAATAGCCTAACTATGTCCCAACCACGGATTAGAATTGCGAAAGACAAGGGAGACCTAGTTAAATGTTTGGTAGATAGTGCAACTGCACCCTTTACAACTTATGCAGATGTGATCGCTTTTGCAGCAGCTTTAGGTACCAATAGAGGAGAAAGGCGTAAATTAGAAGGAATAGCCAAAGAACCGGTCCCCATCAGTTTAGAAATCTTTATCTCACGCGGTTATGATTGGCTAATTCAACTCTTGGCTATCGCCGAAACAAAAGATACGACTATTCTTTCCCCCTTTGAACCTACTGCAGAAGAAGATCGTATAGTTATTTTTGAAGAGTATGCTAACGCAGGACTGGAACGATTACAATATGAACTCAGAGGTTGTGTCGATTACAGTGATCGTCTCTTGTTATTTCTTAACAGCATCCGTTTTGAAAAGGAAAAGATACCAGGAGAATTTGATTTAACCCGTTTTTTGTAAATTAGCTATGAGTTTAAGCGATTTAGATATTCAAAATGATTATCGGAGTGATACAGATAACCTTTTAGCAACACCAGAGCGGGATCTACCAGAAATTCTCCTCAATAAGATTAAGACTCATGTGGCGCAAACATACCATGTTAAACGCTTACCTGCGACAGAATATGCTTCTGTAATAGAAAAAGATGGAAAAAATTAACCAATACTGCACAGTACGTCCGACCTGCATAGCCCATGATTAGTTAAAAGAGCTTAAAGAAAAACAAAAAGTTTTTGATCGGATGATCGATGCTTATCTTTTTGCTGCAGCTTATGCTTTAAAAGAAGAATTGGAAATCGAACCTCTCTGGGGAGGACATAGACAAGATCTTACGGAACTTAATATAGTAGACTCAGAAGTCTTAACAGCTTTAGCTGCAGGAATTTATGTAGTGTCTCAGCACAAGCATAAATCAGAACCAACTGATGCCAAAGAAACTGTTGAAATCTTAACTCAATATGCAGAAGTTGGTCTCAAAACACTACAACAGCGATGGAAAGGGAAAATCAGAGAACAAATACAAAATGATATTTCTAAGTTAATGCAATCTTAGCAGAAACTCATTCTAACCACTTAAACTCAATACCTATGGGTTTCTGTTCCTTTTTTATCAAATCTTATTCCCTGCTGAAAAATATTGAATAATTCCAACAAACCCCCTACCAGACTGCAAGTTAAGCCAATTGTCAGAAGACCTAAAATAGGGTAACCATTACCGAAAATAGCCAAAAAGGAGAGAATGCCCTTATTTCCTCTTATTGCCAGATCGCCTAACTTCGGTAAATGGCTTGTTGCAGAGAATACCGCCAAAACCCCGCCTATTAATACTATAGGACTAGCAAAGCTGAACAACAAGGATAATAATAGCGATTTTAATAGATTAAACACTTGAGCAGTCCCCTCGGGTTTTCAATTAAGGATATGTTTCCTAATCCCCTCTTCTTACATTAGTTATATTTTGCGTGTTTGAACAAAAACGATAAAAATGTTAAATCTTTATTAAGAATCTTGATGAATATTGGTAAAGTAATAATGAGAATAACTGAGTCAAACTAGTCATTATAATGAAATTGCTTCAAATAACTTGACAAAAAAGGGAAATATAGATTTTATTAAGGAACAGAGTTAAAAGATTAAAGCTGATTTTCTCTTTTGATGAAAACCTGAGTAAAGAGTTTGAGATAATGACCTCAAAATAGGAAAATCAGAACAACCCCATGAACGACATTGCTATAGAATCGATTCTACAGGAAGAACGTAAATTTAATCCTCCCGATCAATTCGTACAAAAAGCCAAAATTAACAGTTTTGAACAATATCAACAACTCTACAACAAGGCTAAAAAAGATCCAGAAGCCTTTTGGGCTGAATTAGCTGCAAATGAACTGCACTGGTTTAAAAAATGGGAACAAGTCTTAGACTGGAAACCCCCCTTCGCTAAATGGTTTGTTGGAGGTAAGTTAAATATTTCCTATAACTGTTTAGATAGACATCTCAACACAGCAAGAAAAAATAAAGCAGCCATCATCTGGGAGGGTGAACCAGGTGACTCCCGCACCATAACTTATGCCCAACTACATAGAGAAGTCTGTCAATTTGCCAATGCTCTCAAAGAGTTAGGAGCCAAAAAAGGGGATAAGGTAGCAATCTATATGCCCATGATACCCGAAGCAGCTATCGCCATGTTAGCCTGTGCCCGTATTGGTGCTGCTCATACAGTGATATTTGGTGGATTTAGTGCAGAAGCACTTAAAGATAGACTAGTTGATGCAGAAGTGAAAGTGGTTATCACTGCAGATGGAGGCTATCGCAAAGATAAAGTTGTTGCCCTAAAAACACAAGTAGATCTCGCCTTAGCTGAAAATAGTGTTCCATCTGTGCAGAAAGTTCTAGTCGTACAAAGAAGTAAAGAACTAACTCAGATGCAGCCAGAAAGAGACTACTGGTGGCACGATTTACAAAAAACAGTCTCAGCAGACTGTCCTGCAGAAGAGATGGACAGTGAAGATCTCCTCTTTATTCTCTATACTAGTGGTACTACTGGCAAACCGAAAGGAGTGGTACATACTACAGGAGGCTATAACCTATATACCCATATGACAACCCAATGGATTTTTGATCTACAAGAAACGGATGTCTATTGGTGTACAGCTGATGTAGGGTGGATTACTGGACATAGTTATATTGTCTATGGTCCTCTCTCTAATGGTGCTACTACTGTGATGTATGAAGGGGTCTCTCGTCCTTCTAACCCAGGTTGTATGTGGGATATCATTGAAAAATATGGTGTAACTATCTTTTATACTGCGCCAACAGCGATTCGGGCCTGGATCAAAATGGGTGACTCATACCCTAATAGTCGTAATCTCACTTCTTTACGTCTTTTAGGCACTGTAGGAGAACCGATCAACCCTGAAGCTTGGATTTGGTATCATCGCATTATTGGTGCAGAACGCTGTCCTATTGTAGATACTTGGTGGCAAACAGAAACAGGTGGGGTGATGATCTCTCCCTTACCTGGTGCTATTGCCACTAAACCTGGTTCTTGTACTCTTCCTTTACCTGGTGTCTTAGTTGAAATTGTCGATTTAGATGGTAATGCGGTCAAAACTAATGAGGGGGGTTATCTAGCTATTAAATACCCTTGGCCTAGCATGATGCGTACAGTCTATAATAACCCTGAACGTTTCCGTCAAAGCTATTGGGAGCATATTCCCCCTAAAGATGGGCAGTATTTTTACTTTGCTGGAGATGGTGCTAGAGAAGATACTGATGGTTATTTCTGGGTAATGGGACGTGTAGATGATGTGATCAATGTAGCGGGACATCGTTTAGGTACTATGGAAATAGAATCGGCTCTTGTTTCTCATCAGGCAGTAGCTGAAGCTGCAGTGGTTGGTAAACCTGATGAGATTAAGGGCGAGGATATTTTTGCCTTTGTTACTCTCGAAGGAAGTTACAGTGCTAGTGAGAGTTTAGCCAATGAGTTAAAACAGCACGTTGCCCGGGAAATTGGTGCAATTGCTCGTCCTGGAGAAATTCGCTTTACTGAAGCTTTACCTAAAACACGCTCAGGTAAGATCATGCGTCGTCTTTTAAGGGGTTTAGCTGCTGGTCAAGATGTGGCTGGTGATACCTCTACTTTAGAAGATCTCAGCGTCTTAGATAAGCTTAGAGAAGCTATTTAAAGGTTGTAAGAGGGGAATAGGAAAGATTATCTATTTTCCCTCCCATTAGTAGGGATTCGTATTAATTGGAACATTATATAATGATTATAATAATATTATATTATATTATTCGTTTCAATCCCTAGTAGGGATTCGTATTAATTGGAACTGAATAAAGTTTGTTTTGGTGTTGAAATAGATCCGTTTCAATCCCTAGTAGGGATTCGTATTAATTGGAACATTAAGTAAAGTTTCGGCTATCAGGCAATTAGTAGTTTCAATCCCTAGTAGGGATTCGTATTAATTGGAACGTATAGGCACCTTAAATTCCAGAAGATCGCTAATCAGTTTCAATCCCTAGTAGGGATTCGTATTAATTGGAACTCTCCTGATGGGATCAAGATTAAAGTAGTCGATCGTTTCAATCCCTAGTAGGGATTCGTATTAATTGGAACTATACGGTGGCGTTTGTCTGGGTTATAGTTTTGTGTTTCAATCCCTAGTAGGGATTCGTATTAATTGGAACGGGGGCTTCCTGATTGGCAAGCTTTTACTTTATGTTTCAATCCCTAGTAGGGATTCGTATTAATTGGAACGACTTAGGGAGCAGGGTAACTCATGCTTTTAAGAGTTTCAATCCCTAGTAGGGATTCGTATTAATTGGAACTCAGAAACCATGAGTCCTTTAGTATAGATCTAGAAGTTTCAATCCCTAGTAGGGATTCGTATTAATTGGAACTCGAGAGACTCTGATTCTGTACCTTTTACGATTGTTTCAATCCCTAGTAGGGATTCGTATTAATTGGAACATCAGGCTAGCAGGCTGTAAAGTCTGGGTAAGCAAAGTTTCAATCCCTAGTAGGGATTCGTATTAATTGGAACCTTTAGCCAGCCGTCACTTAATGCCTGGCACTGCTGTTTCAATCCCTAGTAGGGATTCGTATTAATTGGAACTTTATCTGGCAACGAAGTTATTTCTTGAGTGAAGTTTCAATCCCTAGTAGGGATTCGTATTAATTGGAACATAGACCAAGACTATTCAATCTTTAAAGATGGCAGTTTCAATCCCTAGTAGGGATTCGTATTAATTGGAACTTTCCTTTGATAAAAGCTCATAATCTATGAATTGGTTTCAATCCCTAGTAGGGATTCGTATTAATTGGAACAAGAAAAGAAAAGAATTAGAAAGACTCTATAACGTTTCAATCCCTAGTAGGGATTCGTATTAATTGGAACGGGCGGAAGTATAAGGGCAAGTAAACAAGGAAGATGTTTCAATCCCTAGTAGGGATTCGTATTAATTGGAACTTCCTCAATGTACCAGCTAATTTCATTTCATCTGTTTCAATCCCTAGTAGGGATTCGTATTAATTGGAACCTATTTCTAGTTATAATTACGCCTTTGCTTATTACGTTTCAATCCCTAGTAGGGATTCGTATTAATTGGAACTCACTACTGCACTTGTTTGTACTACGAAACTACGGTTTCAATCCCTAGTAGGGATTCGTATTAATTGGAACTATTTGTTCAGTACATCGTTCCTCTACAAAGATATGTTTCAATCCCTAGTAGGGATTCGTATTAATTGGAACTTTTGGCGAAACACTCGCACTATAGAACAGCTAGGTTTCAATCCCTAGTAGGGATTCGTATTAATTGGAACGTAGAACCGCCGCTACCTCGCCAAGGTTGGTAGGTTTCAATCCCTAGTAGGGATTCGTATTAATTGGAACCAATGTGGAACTTATGCCTTATGAGATATCAACTGTTTCAATCCCTAGTAGGGATTCGTATTAATTGGAACATATTTATAGCCAAATAGAACTAAGTGATTTAGTGTTTCAATCCCTAGTAGGGATTCGTATTAATTGGAACATCAACAATCTTAAATCATAACTATGAAGATATTGTTTCAATCCCTAGTAGGGATTCGTATTAATTGGAACTCCGACAAACAACACTTTGTACAAAGAACTATGGGTTTCAATCCCTAGTAGGGATTCGTATTAATTGGAACGGGGCACAGATACTACATTGGAATAATGCTTTTTTGTTTCAATCCCTAGTAGGGATTCGTATTAATTGGAACCTGTATTAGTTGAACTGAATCAATCAAAGACTTAGTTTCAATCCCTAGTAGGGATTCGTATTAATTGGAACGAACAACTCCACCTGAACTATTGCTTCTATTTTTGTTTCAATCCCTAGTAGGGATTCGTATTAATTGGAACTTCGCTTTCCGAATTAGAAAGTGACAAAAGCAAGGTTTCAATCCCTAGTAGGGATTCGTATTAATTGGAACCAAAGCGACCAGCGTACTTAAGCCTAGAGTGATAGTTTCAATCCCTAGTAGGGATTCGTATTAATTGGAACAGCCGTTAGCCAAAACCAAGGTCTTTTTTCTTTCGTTTCAATCCCTAGTAGGGATTCGTATTAATTGGAACCCGAAGCTGTTTTTTTGCGCGCTGGTTCAATCAGGGAGTTTCAATCCCTAGTAGGGATTCGTATTAATTGGAACTTTCTATACATTTTAAAGCATCTTCACAAGAAATAGTTTCAATCCCTAGTAGGGATTCGTATTAATTGGAACTCTACTCCTTCCCGTCTTAATATTCGGTTTCTTAGTTTCAATCCCTAGTAGGGATTCGTATTAATTGGAACCAAGCTCACTCAAAGAAGCCATGATTAATTGTTTGTTTCAATCCCTAGTAGGGATTCGTATTAATTGGAACATGTGGGGAAGAAGCTGGCAACTGGATGAGTATTGTTTCAATCCCTAGTAGGGATTCGTATTAATTGGAACATTGAAATTTCAAGGATGTAAGTTGCTTTTGATATCGTTTCAATCCCTAGTAGGGATTCGTATTAATTGGAACACCCTATAGGGTCTCAAACGGTCAACAAACAACTCTGTTTCAATCCCTAGTAGGGATTCGTATTAATTGGAACTAATGACTTCCAAGACTCTAAGTGGGGGTGTTTCAGTTTCAATCCCTAGTAGGGATTCGTATTAATTGGAACGGGGGGAAACATTTGAGAATATTTATAGCCAAATAGGTTTCAATCCCTAGTAGGGATTCGTATTAATTGGAACCCCACATCTTCGTCATGCTTTATTTTAGCATAAAGTTTCAATCCCTAGTAGGGATTCGTATTAATTGGAACCGGCTGATAATTAAGCAAAATAAGATTTAATAGCGTTTCAATCCCTAGTAGGGATTCGTATTAATTGGAACTGCTCGATAAGTTCAACTGGTCTGACTGGGTTGTTGTTTCAATCCCTAGTAGGGATTCGTATTAATTGGAACCTTACTGGCTGCTTTGATTCCATCGTCTATCCCTGTGGGTTTCAATCCCTAGTAGGGATTCGTATTAATTGGAACGAAGTTATGCGAGAGAAAAAGTACCATGTTAGAGGTTTCAATCCCTAGTAGGGATTCGTATTAATTGGAACCTAAAATATTTATATGATGGAGTGAAAGGATTTGTTTCAATCCCTAGTAGGGATTCGTATTAATTGGAACATTTGGGATAGAATATCTCTCTATCCTTGTTATTCGGGTTTCAATCCCTAGTAGGGATTCGTATTAATTGGAACACCCACCGTAATTAGTGGTATCAGCAATGATCCAATGTTTCAATCCCTAGTAGGGATTCGTGTTAATTGGAACTGTTGGGGAACCGGGGTCAGCAATTATCTTAAAGTTTCAATCCCTAGTAGGGATTCGTATTAATTGGAACAATCTTTCTCTTGCCAATAAATCAGTTTCAGTAGTTTCAATCCCTAGTAGGGATTCGTATTAATTGGAACACCTATATTAAAGGCTTGAGAGATTGTGGAATAGGTTTCAATCCCTAGTAGGGATTCGTATTAATTGGAACTGGAATAGAGTGCGATCAACCTGTCTTAATGCCGGTTTCAATCCCTAGTAGGGATTCGTATTAATTGGAACATTTGTGGGAATATTCTATGCTGTTATGATATGATGTTTCAATCCCTAGTAGGGATTCGTATTAATTGGAACAAACTAAAACAAGTAACGGAAGTGCCGCGACTAAGTTTCAATCCCTAGTAGGGATTCGTATTAATTGGAACCACAAAGATATCTATTTTCGCTATCTATACGTAGTGTTTCAATCCCTAGTAGGGATTCGTATTAATTGGAACTCTCAAAGTGAAGCTTTTGTTAGTGAGCGAGAACAGTTTCAATCCCTAGTAGGGATTCGTATTAATTGGAACTTTGTATGATGGGGATTGGGTGCAGATCTGGTTTAGTTTCAATCCCTAGTAGGGATTCGTATTAATTGGAACAAGTTCTTTTGTTCAACTGAAGCTTGTTGTATTTGTTTCAATCCCTAGTAGGGATTCGTATTAATTGGAACAAAATCCCAGCGAGTGAAATTATTCACCTATATAGTTTCAATCCCTAGTAGGGATTCGTATTAATTGGAACCTTGATAATTACAGCCCCACCAGCAAAGGCAATAGCACCGTTTCAATCCCTAGTAGGGATTCGTATTAATTGGAACAAAGAGAGAGTAGGAAAGAATCTCTAAGAGAAGGTTTCAATCCCTAGTAGGGATTCGTATTAATTGGAACTTTTTAAACTTAGTAGGCTTAGTTTCTTTAATTATTGTTTCAATCCCTAGTAGGGATTCGTATTAATTGGAACGGTCTGTAGAGGTAATCAAGGCAACCCTCTATGGTGTTTCAATCCCTAGTAGGGATTCGTATTAATTGGAACATCTACTAGAAGTTGCTCTACCAATCTTTTGGCTAGTTTCAATCCCTAGTAGGGATTCGTATTAATTGGAACCTAAGGATGTATCTATCTTCCCTTGAGCTTCATTTATCAGGTGTTTCAATCCCTAGTAGGGATTCGTATTAATTGGAACTATTGTATTGAATTGTGCAGTAAGATTAATTTCGTTTCAATCCCTAGTAGGGATTCGTATTAATTGGAACTGATAATACAATATTTGATGATAATCAAGCAGGGGTTTCAATCCCTAGTAGGGATTCGTATTAATTGGAACGTATTAGGAGATAAGTATTATTATTGCTCTAAAAGTTTCAATCCCTAGTAGGGATTCGTATTAATTGGAACAGCAAGCTTCTGAAAGTCTTACACTATTTAATTTTCGAGGTACAGTTGCGCGAGCTTGGATTAAAGATATCATAAGTATACAGCAAAAGTCAAGTACAAAGTTTGAAAACGTTTATTTCA
>CASBQB010000378.1 GCA_949127655.1 Chroococcales cyanobacterium PMM_0086
CAGCATAATCAGATTTCAGTACCTATTTCCCATATAATGTACTTTTTAATGTAATAACATATGAACATAATATCGGAAGATAAGAATCAACTTGCACGTTTAGACTATAGCCAACTATTGAAGGCCATTCTAGACTCACTAAAACTAAATAACCCCTTTAAATGGTCTGCTAATGGAGGAGACCGCTTGAATTTAAACATTCACGACATAGCTGACTCCCTCGCTAAAAAAGACCTCAGCAGTCCTCTAATTACGACTTATGGAATACGCAGTGCGACAATTAACCTAACTAGAGACTCAGAAACTCTATTCCCTTTAGAAATTCGGGAAATATATCAAACTCTATACAGTCATTTAGAAGCAAGTGTTCCCTCGCAAGATATTAAGCAAGCAATATCTCATCTCATTAGTAACTTAGCTGACTTTAAAGATAATTCTGGAGGTAAGACAAAGCTAGGTTTTAAGTATAATTTCAAAGCTGCATCTTCACTTAAACAACAGCGTCTCAACTTACAAAGTAGCACAAAGGGAAGTGATGCTATCTTAAAACTGCATCTTCTGACTATTACTGTTAGAAATATTTCTAATTTTGAGCAAGAACTGCATGATGGTCTAGAAAATCATATCTCAAGTGATCCATCTCTTTCTCCATCTGAACAGGAAGAGTTACAGGATAATTTAGAAGACCTCATCAAAAATAATAATTCAGATTTCTATCAACTAAGAGATAGAGTCTATCAAGAAACAGTCGGAAAACTTAAAAAAGAAGCAAAAATTCTCTATCTTGAATATCTCAAAGATAATATACCAAATCCCAAAGATGACACAATCTATTTAACAGATTTAATTCGTAGACTGCGACTTTTAGAGACGTATCTCAATGATTCTGATAAAGCAGATGGAGAGTATGATGTTAATTATTTAGGCACTAAGGTTAACTATAAAGAGCAATTTGCCAGATCTGAAGTTTTAGATATACTTCCTATTATTCCTCTTATTGAGGGAAATTTAGGGGAAACTACACAACTAGATCAGGGTAAAAAAGAGTTCATTTTTGCTCTTAAAATTAAATTAAATGGTCAAGTTAATAATCAAGGTGAAAAATCATATTCTGTTTTAAACTATTATCTGCAACTTTTAGATCCTGAGAGTGAAGAACATAAAAAAAGATTAAATGACTCATTTAAATCTGATAACTTTAAAAGACGTGTCTTGCGGATTTGTCTACTTTACTTTTTTGTCTTTGCTTCACGTAATAATCCAGATAGTCCTAATTATGATTATCAGTTAGAACTAGATTATGATCCAGTATCTAATTTTGAGACACATTGTCTACCTATATTAAGAGGTAATGATGAAGAAGAAAAAAGAAAACTCTTTAGTAAAATAAAAGAAGGATTTATTAAGTTTAAAATTGAGAAGAAGGTGGCAAGACTCAAAGCACTAATTAAAGGTATCCTAGAGAAAGGGACTATTATCCCAGAGAAAAACTGGTCTATTCATTTAGGAATAGATAAAAGTCTTGTCGAGTATCCTAGAGATATTTTAGATAAAGCTAAATTTTTTAGACCCCTATTTAATGCTCAATCAAAAGAATACCTCAGATATCTAACTATCTATCCATCTCAGGTAGAAGAGAGTAGTTTGTGTCATCTTCCTGTTAATCTGACCATAGAAGATATTCGTTACTTTTCTACTGATGAATCTCAATATTTAAGTATGAATTATGACCTAAAAGGGATTAAAACTATACCTGTGGTTTTCTGGAATTTTATAGATGAGGAAGATAATGTCTATAAAATCTATAATCAATATTTCAAACAGGAACATTTAATTAGTATAACTTATAAAACAGAAATACTATTAAATAATAATTCAGTAAAAGCCTTCTTCTATAAATTTACTTTTTCCCTGTTAGTATATATAAGTTTTAAATTAATCATAGACCAAATAGAAGAAGGAGAGCGGCTTTTTTTTCCTATTATGCGTCTTCAAAAAAGTAGTGGGGATAATGCAACACCAGATGAAGAATTCATGCGAAACTTCTCAAAAACCTTAAGTCATCTACTCAGTGAAAAGACCTTAGCTAACTCCCAAGGGTTTAATGTTGAAAAATTCAATCCAAGCGGACCAGATTATCAAGTCAATAACACACTAGTTTCCCTCTATTCTACATTACCAAAAATCTTTGAGTTTAAAAATACTCAACCTCAACTAGATAAACTGGGTATGATTATTATTTCCAGTCGAGAAAGCGATAGAAAAGAGGGAGAGGATCAGCGATTAGCTAACTTAATGGGGGAAGTAATTACCCTAGATTTAGCAGAAAATAGAGTCACTCTTAAAAACCTCAAAACCTTCTCAGAAAACTACGAAAGAGACCAGATGTATAGAAGTCCTGCTGTAATTATTGAGGCAGTAACAGACCTTTATACAAGAGGATATAGAGATATTTTCTACATTGCTAAAACCCCCTATTCCAGCGTTCTTAATCTGACAGAGAAGGAAGAGGATGACTTTTTTATGTCTAAATCTGTTATTAGTTCCCTCAAGGGAGAAAGAGAAGGTTTAAAAATCTATCCCATTTTCTTTGATAAATACTCAGTTAAAAAAATAAAACCAGTAACGCAGCAGCCATTCTATATTAAAGATACCAGACAACTCAATAGTCTACTCAATGATCCTAGTAAAAAAACTGTTATCTTCTTCAACCTATTCAATGCAATAACTGTAGCATCTAAAACATCTGATCATTTTTACAATGGAGTGATGTCTTATTCAACCCTTCTCAATGTTTATCAAGGAATTCTAGAAGAACAAGATATTCGGGATGCTTTGATACATGATTCCCAGAATAACCAACTCAAAACAGATCTCCTTAACTATTTAACTCTCTTTCATTTTGCCCGTTATGAGTCCCAAGTTAAACCTAATATAAAACTAGATCCATATGAAAATATTATCGGAGATGAATCAGTCGGTAAATTTTCTATTTTCTCACATACTGATGGGAAGACCCCTTTTAACTCTTTAGCCTTTTTAACTGAAGTTAGACGTATACTCAATGTCAAGGAGAATCTCTTATGAGTTCAAAAATATCAGAAAGCTTCTTAGGTCCTCTGTTTGAAATTAGTTTTAATCTAGGACTACTCACCTATATTAAACAGAAAAATATTAAACACCATTATGGTGATATTTATCTCAAAGATCTACAATCTTTAAGCTTTAAGCAAATCAAAAAAAGGATTATTGAGAACGAGAAGATTATTAATCCTGGAGACATCAAGACCTTTGAACAGTGGAGTCTCTTTTTCTTACAAAAGGGTTTTTTATCAGGATACAACTTCTTGAGAGAATATCTAGACTCTTTAACTAATAAGCTTGAAAGGTTAGAAATTTATTATTTTCAATGTAGCTTTAGTGGTGATAATAGTTTTGGCTGTAACCCGAAAGGTGAAGAACAGATTTTCAGAGAAGTTTTGACTCAATTAACCCAAAAAAGTGTAGATATTGGGCATTATAGAGGAAAAGGAGAATTTTTGAGGGCAGATACTCTGATGCTGCTTAAAAATGGTAGAAAAGAATGGAGAATATTATCTCTAGATACTTCTATCTTCTCAGTACGTCAGCTACAGGATTTAAAAGATTTAGAAGATATTGAGGTTATCCGTAACATCCTCTTAAAAGAGATCCAATATTTGAAGTCTAAGAGTATTTTTGCTAATTTGAGTATTGATACTGGAGGAGAAACCCAACCCATTAACCTGACCTTAGATGACAAATTGAGTGGTTATTTTACCGCCTTTGGAAGGGAAGATAAAGAAAGTAGTAAATTAATCCAAGCAGGGGGATATGCTTACAGTTTCTATCAATTTCTACAACAGATTCAGTTTCTCACACCTGATGACCCTATCTTATTTAATATTATAGGATATACAGATCGCGCCTTGAGTGCCATGTGTGTCTATCCTAATAACGTGGATATCTTAAAAAAATGTCAGTCTATCTATCAGCAAAAACTTGACTCAGATAAAATTGACAAAGCTAGGGAAAAAGTAGTTAAGACTATTACTAGAAATGCTAAGTATAGTTTTGCTGCAAATAGTAATCTCTTTACATCATTAAAAAACCTTTCCGTCAAACAAACTGAACCTATTATCTCTCAAGAGAGAATTACTGGATTTCTCAACCTTAAAGAAAAAGTTCCTCAAAAGATCTTAGAACAAGTAGGACTAAGTGGAGAAATGTCACTACGTCAAGCACATAATTATTTAGTACATAATGCCCTAGAGAGTGATAAAACATATGTTTTTCTGACCGGAAATCCAGGTATTGGCAAAACAACAGCATTAGTCAAATTTTTAGAAGAACATTTTAATGAGGGTTTTCTTTTTCTCTATGTTAGTCCTCGTAAACAGGTTAACTTAGATATTATCGACAAGTTTCAAAATATCTCAGATCCCAAAAAGAAAGAGCAACTTTTTGCTATAAATACTGATAGTCAGATTATCCAATCTCAGGGAGGAAAACCGACTGTTCAGTACTTTTCTCAAGTCAAACAAGAGGACTTTCTAGATAGAGGTGTCAACTTCCTTAAAGCTACTCCAGAAAGAGACTTTAAACCTAAATCTACTAACAGATTAAAACAGGAAAAAGAAAATCTGATCATTGATCGGGGTAATAGTTCTACAGGTGTTTTGAATAGTTTATTTCAAGCATTAGGTGCTTTAATAGAAGGAGATATATCCCGTCAAGTAGTCGCTGCTTTCTCTATTCAATCTCTCAAAAAAACCAAACAAGATAAAGACACACTAGATCACTTTGAGACTCTCTTTAAGTCTGCTTATAACCAGAAGAGAGGCAAAGTCATACCTGAAAAAATGCAGGCTATATCCACTAAATTTAAGCATCTATTTATTATGATAGATGAGATTACAGGTGATCCAAGTGGGGTAGCATTTCTCAATAAAATAGCCAGCTTTTTATATAAATATGAATTGCTAGATAGGCAGCATGGCTTTAATACTAAAATTATCGTGGCTGATGCTTCTATTGTCGAAAATAATGTCATTGAACAACACCTCTCAAGTAGTCAGACAGAACCAAATAAAATATTTTACAGGAGTTCCATCGAAGTAGATCAACCTATCTCACAACAAGAATTTACTTTTAGTAGACTATCAGCAATTGCTATTAATACTAACTCTTATCCAGCTAGTGAATTAATTCTTAACTATAAGATATTTACAGAATCTATACCTTATGATGAAAACCGATTAAAATCCGAAAAATCCAACCTGATTAAAACAGTTAATAGTCAAATATTGATTGATTTAAAATTACTTTTAGAACAGCCTGAGACTGGGCAAATTATTGTTTACATTCAGAATAAGAATAGACTTCAGCAATTGATAGATAGTTTAACAGATAATTTAAATAGCTTTAAGAAATTTATAGATTATTTAGAGATTCATTCCAATATATCCGAACAAGAAAAAGCCAAAATAAAAGAATGTACAGATCGGGTAAAAATTATCTTTATGACAGCTTCTGCTAGTCGAGGATTATCTTTCCCAAAAGTTAAACATATCTTAGTTGATATACCTCGTTTCTCAGTTGAACAGAACCTGATGGAGATAATTCAAGTTATCTATAGAGGAAGAGGAAGCTATCAAGAAGAGGGAAAAACTCTAGATCTAGAAGAATCGGAAAAAGAACTGACATTTTACTTATCTGAACTGATGTTTTATGAAGTAGATAACTCCCAACTTTCTCTACAGGAAGGAGTATTAAATATAATCAATATACTCTTAATATTAAAAGCAGCTATTTTGACTCGAATTAAAGGATCATCTCAAATTGGCAAGGGACAATATAAAATTATTCCTGTAGGGGGAAAATCAATTTTATCTGCAGAAGAAACCTTCACAGGAGGTATAGCAAAATTTATTGAAGAGTTAAAGAATGAAGCAAAACGTCATCCTAACGATCAACTTCTTTCTAGAGTTTCTGGAAGACTTGAAAAACTTTTAGGGGAAGTCAATATAAAAATTAGAGACTTAGAAAGTACAGATTCTCAAAATAACAAGGTGTCTTATCTTTCTTTGAGAGAACCTTTCAGCGAGAAATTCAATAAGTATATTCTGCAAGGATTCGATCAACTTTTAGACTTTCCTGAGATAGAACCCTGCTACATTACTGGAAGTCTACTCATCGTTCCACTAAGAAATAAAAAAGTCCAAGAAATCTATCAGATACTTTTAGATCAACATCTCACTGAGGAATTATTAAATCAAATAAGAAGCATTACTTATAATCCTGATTACCCCAAAAGTCTGCACTCTTCTGCTTTTAGTGTATTTGAACTTATTTATAAACTTAAAGAAAGTGAATCTTATACACAACAATTGCAACAACGTAGTCAGCGTTCAGATCAGTATTATGCTGTCCCGATGTTTATTTTTACCAGTAGCCAAGTTATGGAAGAGTATTTTAAAAAAGGTTTAGAAGATCCAGATAATAATTCTTTCCGAAGTACCTTAGAAACTTATGTATCTTCTCTCTTTCCTTTAGGTTACGTTTTACCTATTGGTTGTCAGTATGATACGTTTCCCTTTATCTTTTTTACAAGTTACAGTTTAGAAGAGATTCGCCATAAACTTTTCACTAAACAGCATCTACTTACCTCTTCTGAACTCAATATTCTTAACTTGATCCTTTCCCAAGAGTAACCTAGCTTCTTGCTTAGATCATGTGTTAAGAATCTACTAAATTTACCCATATCCAGGAAATAAAGGTTAAAATATTAGGATTACTTTAATCCATAATATATAGTTATGCCTACTCTAAACTCACAAAAATTGAGTGCAAAAATACTAGTTAGTTTAGGTGTTGACAACTTAGAAGAAACAAGTTTAACAACACCTTATCGTCAAATTACAAGTCCAATCAGTTCAGCGACTGTTGAGAATGTCGTGATAACTAGTTTAAGTAATGAAGATAACATAGTGGGTGAGAGTTTATCTGTAAATAGCTTAGCAGACAATCATCTACAAGTAACTGATCAAAGAGAACAGAGTGTTTCAGTAGTAACACCATATAATATTACGGGAACTAGTGGAGATGACTATCTTATCGGGACTCCTCAAGATGACTATATAGATGGTGGATCTGGAAATGACTATATAGATGGTGGATCTGGAAATGACCATCTAATTAATGGATTTTATATAGATGGTGGGGATGGAGATGACTACATATACGGTGGAGAAGAAGATGGTCAATTTGCCTCACCGAGACTCTTTGGTGGACGGGGGAATGATACTCTCCTTAGTGGAAATAGCAACTTCTTTCTAGAAGGTGGAGAAGGTAGTGACTATATCGATGCTACAACAGTAGGCGGGTTCCTATCTTATAACTTTTCGCCAGCAGCAGTTCATGTTGACCTCTCTACCAATGAAGCAAGAGGGGGGGATGCAACAGGTGACACGATCCTCAACTTTGATAATGTTTTCGGTTCGCATTATGATGACGTTCTTGTCGGTAACAATAATAATAACTTTCTAGGGGGTGGAGATTGTAATGATTATCTCTTTGGTGCTGCAGGAGATGATACCCTCGATGGTAGTGCTAGAATATATAACGATTTTATCGACCCTACTAGTATAGATGGAAACGACACCCTGTTAGGGGGAGATGGTAATGATAAACTCCTCGGTGGAACAGGCGATGACAACCTCTTTGGTGGAACAGGCGATGATCTCCTAGTTGGTGATACAGGCGATGACAACCTCTTTGGTGATACAGGAAACGATACTCTCTTGAGTGGAGATGGGAATGATAACCTCTTTGGGGGTAATGGGAATGACAACCTCTTGAGTGGAAATGGAGATGATAACCTCTTTGGTGAGGAAGGAGACGATACCCTCTTTGGGGGGACAGGAGACGATAACCTCTTTGGTGATAAGGGAACCGATACCGCTATTTATCAGGGGACAATGTCTGAATATTTTGTAGACTATCTAGCTGGTGGTGAAATATTAATAGTTACCGATGGAGTTCCTGGACGTGATGGAACAGATACATTATTTGGAGTGGAAAGATTACAATTTTCCGACCAAACCATTACATTAAGATCATCCCCAGTTATTAGCATCAGTGCCAACGAAACTGTTGTCGAAGGTTTGACCAGTCTGCAAACAGTAAGCTATACGGTTACTCTATCTAGCGCCAGTAGTCAATTAATTACAGTTGACTATGCTACCGCCGATAACACAGCACTGGCGGATTTAGACTATACTAGTATCTTTGGAACACTGACCTTTGCGCCAGGGGTGATCAGTCAAGTCATCGATATTCCCATTCTTAATGATTATCTCAATGAACCAGATGAAACCTTTACTCTGAGCTTAACATCACCTACTAATGCTACACTAGGAAATGACTCAATTAGTACCACAACTATTACAGATACGCTACTATCACCAGTCTTAACAGATGAGATGCTTACTAGAGTTCGATTAGGTACACTAACCTTGCCTGATAATGTAGAAAACCTGACTTTAATAGGTAGAGCATCTATGAATGGAGCAGGGAATAGTGGTAATAACGTGATAACTGGTAACGTTAGTAATAATATTCTCAGTGGTGGTCTGGGCGTAGATACCTTGATAGGAGGAATGGGCAACGATACCTATATAGTTGACAGCACAACCGATACCATTATTGAAGAGGTTAACCAAGGAAAAGATACAGTTTGCTCTAGTGTCACCTTTACTCTAGGAAATAACTTAGAAAACCTGAACCTAACAGAGACAGAAGATATTAATGGGACAGGAAATAGTAGTAATAACGTGATCATTGGCAACAGTGGTAATAATATTATTACAGGTGCAGGTGGTCAAGATGCTCTCACAGGAGGAGCGGGAGTTGACAGATTTAACTATCAAACCCTAGCTGATTCACTTTTAAGTAGCTATGATCTGATTACCGACTTTAACGCTACTGCGGGTAATGATCTTTTTCTAGTAAGTACTGCACGCACTGATTTTAAAAATATTGGTAATATTAGTTTACTCAATACAGCCGTTATAGCAGCAGCCTCAACATCCAATCAACTTGAACTTAGCAGGAACAAGCCTGCGCTTAATTCATTCCAGGCAGCCGTTATAGCAGAAGTCTTAACAGCCGATAATTTTGGAGTTAACAGCGCTGTTCAATTCTCCATAGGAAGGAAGACCTTTGTAGCCATCAACAATGATATTGCAGGCTTTGATGTAAAAACTGATGCTATTATTCAACTCACAGGCTTAACAGGAAATCTCAGTTTAGCCAACTTTACTACTGTTTAAATAACTTTGATGCTTAGTGGACTACTTTTGACTAAGCATATTGTTGATTTTTAAGCTGCTTAGAACTACCGCTTAATCAGATGAGAAGATATATGCTCAAGATATCAAGGCAGCTATTAAGATTAGAAAAGTAAGCGCTTAAGATAACTCAACCCTTCTAAGTGCCTTTGGATGGTTCATTTAGTAATTTTCGCTTTCTTTTGCAGTTTTGTGAGGATAATCAGTGTCTTTAAACATACAACAACCTTGGTATAGTTACCCACCCACAGAAGCAATTAACCTACTAGAGAGTGATTTACAAAAAGGGCTTAGTCAGAAACAAGTAAAGGAACGCATCGCCACTTATGGACCAAACGAGATTAAAGAAGTAGCAGGCAGGACTAAACTACAGATCCTGATTGATCAGTTCACAAATATTATGCTACTCATGCTGATTGCTGTAGCACTAATCTCTGGAATCATAGACCTTATAGCTTTAGTCAACAACACTAAAGCTGATGGCGCAATACCTTTTAAAGATACAATTGCCATCCTTTTTGTAGTCATCTTGAATGGTGTTTTAGGCTATGTCCAAGAAAGCCGCGCTGAAGATGCCTTAGCTGCCCTCAAACAACTGTCTTCACCCCAAGTTGATATAGTTCGAGATGGGACTCGTCAAAATATCACTGCACCTGAAGTTGTCCCCGGTGATATTATGCTTCTAGAAGCAGGTGATAATCCTTGTGCTGATGGAATCTTAGTAGAAGCATCTAACCTCCAAGTAAGAGAGTCTGCTTTAACAGGAGAAGCACAAGGTGTTAATAAAATAATTGTTTTAGAAGGTTTAGCAGCAGATACATCTCTTGGAGATCGCTCCAATATGATCTTTTGTGGCACAGAAATCCTCAATGGTCGGGCCAAAATGCTGGTAACTAGTACTGGAATGGAGACAGAACTAGGCAAAATTGCCCAGATGATCCAATCTGTACCCAATGAACCTACTCCCCTGCAACAGAGAATGACACAACTAGGGAATGTCTTAGTTACTGGTTCTTTAGTTCTAACTGCAGTAGTTATTGTTCTTGGTCTGATTCAATCTGGTTGGGGTGCTTTAGAATCACTAGTAGAAGTGTCCTTAAGTATGGCGGTGGCAGTCGTGCCTGAAAGCCTTCCAGCAGTGATTACCGTGACCTTAGCCTTAGGGACACAGCGCATGGTTAAACGCAATGCCCTAATTAGAAAACTCTCAGCAGTTGAAACATTAGGTTCAGTCAATACCATCTGTTCAGATAAAACAGGTACTTTGACTCAAAACAAAATGGTCGTGCAAAAAGTGGTGATGGTTGGGGAGAGTTTTCAGGTAACAGGCGAAGGATATGCTCCCATTGGGGAATTCCTAGATAATACTAGCAAAGGAATACAAATAGTCGAATATCCCGCGCTGAAAGCTCTTATGTCTTCTTGTATCCTCTGTAATGATGCCAGTCTGCAACAAAATGAGCAGAATGAGTGGATTATTCTGGGTGATCCCACAGAAGGAGCCTTAATTTCTGTTGCAGGTAAAGCAGGCTTAGAACAGATGCAACTTAACGCTAAGTATATCCGTGTAGGGGAATTTCCCTTCTCCTCTGAACGAAAACGGATGACTATTGTCGTCAATGCCGAAGAGATCATCAATTCTCCCTTTGCTGAACGTTCTTATGGACT
This sequence comes from Chroococcales cyanobacterium PMM_0086, assembly GCA_949127655.1. GTDB lineage: Bacteria > Cyanobacteriota > Cyanobacteriia > Cyanobacteriales > Microcystaceae > CAISPN01. The sequence goes on from CASBQB010000378.1 coordinate 11,037, forward strand.
CCTGGACATAACTAAGGGGTCAGCAGAATTAATTTTAGAACGCTGTCAAAACTACCAAAAAGACGACCAGATCCTACCTTTGAGCGAAGATGAACGCCGTCAAATCATTGATAAAAACAATGAAATGGCCCTCAATGGTTTGAGGGTGTTAGGGTTTGCTTACAAAGCAGTCCTCGAAGTACCGCCTGATGAAGAAGCAGCCGAGTCTAATTTAGTTTGGTTGGGTTTAGTAGCCATGTCAGATGCTGCCCGTCCTGAAGTAAAAATCGCCATGGCTAAATGTCTGGATGCAGGAATGCGTCCCATTATGATTACTGGAGATCATCCCCTTACAGCCAAAGCAATTGGGGAACAATTAGGACTTTTTAAACCAGGTGATCAGTTGCGTACTGGTGCAGAACTAGAAAAAATGTCCCAAGAGGAACTAGAACAAGAAGTAGATGATATTACCATCTATGCGCGGGTATCCCCTGAACATAAATTGCGCATTGTCAGAGCCTTACAAAAAAGGGATAATTTTGTCGCGATGACAGGCGATGGCGTAAATGACGCACCTGCACTCAAACAGGCTAATATTGGCATCGCTATGGGTATCACAGGGACCGATGTAAGTAAAGGCGCAAGTGACATGATTCTCCTAGATGACAACTTCGCTACTATTGTCGCTGCCACAGAAGAAGGACGGGTCGTCTATAGCAATATCAGACGTTTTATTAAGTATATTCTCGGTAGTAATGTTGGGGAAGTACTAACTTTAGGCGCTGCAGCCCTTTTAGGATTTTCTGGCATCCCTCTGACCCCTCTTCAGATACTTTGGATGAACCTCGTCACTGATGGACTACCTGCTTTAGCTTTAGCAGTCGAACCACCTGAACCCGATATTATGAAGCGTACTCCTTTTAGTCCGACAGAGAGTATCTTTGCACGGGGTATGGGTTCTTATATCATTCGTATTGGTATAGTCTTTGCCATCTTTAGTACTGCTCTGATGTTCTATGCTTATTACAATCATCCGAAGACCTGGAAAACGATGGTCTTTACGACCCTCTGTTTAGCCCAGATGGGTCATGCTATAGCTATTCGTTCCAATAGTCAACAGATTTGGCAAATGGACCCCTTTTCTAATCCCTACCTATTAGCTGCAGTTGCTGGCACAATCATTTTACAGATGATGTTGATCTATGTTCCTCCTATTGCAGACTTTTTTAGCACTCAGGTACTATCAAGAGACGAGCTATTAATTTGTGTTGCTTTTAGTTTCTCCATGTTGATTTGGATCGAATTAGAAAAGCTTTTCATCCGCTTATTTTTCAAAAAGCAGATGGAAGTTTAACAACCCAAGTCAATCTCTTTTTTACTGAAGGGTAAATCCAGGTTAATAGCATCTATTTCCTCCTGTTCTGCGGCGTTAATCTGTCCAATATAATGACGAAGAATGCCCAGCATCTTACTATCATAAAACCGATGTAGACTATGGTTCTGGGTTGCAGGAAAACCTCTCCTTCTTTTATGAGAACCACCTGCACCTGGATCAAACAGGGAAATACCTTGACTGACCGCCCATTCTATTGGTTGGTAATAACAAGCTTCAAAATGGAGAGCATCAAATTCCTCTAAACAACCCCAATAACGACCATAGAGATACTCATCTTTACGCAAGCAAAAGGATAGACCAACAGGATGATGATCTTTTTCATCTTTATGTGCTGCTACTAGAACGACTCGGTGAGCATAATTAGGATATAACTGTTCAAAGAATTTCTTAGTCAGATACTTACTACCCCAGTAAAACTTATCGCAGGTACTACTATAAAATTGATAAATTTTGGGGAAGAAACTATGAGGAATCTCCTCACCCTGAAGAACCCTAACAGTTAAACCAGCTTGAGAGACTGCTTTACGCTCTCGTTTAATATTACGCCTTTGATTAGCATTGAATTGAGCTAAATAGTCATCAAAGGTTTGAAAGCCTTTATTCTGCCAAATATAACTGTGATGTAACCAGCTAGTATAACCCTGTGCTGCCATTTGTTCACGCCATAGAGGATCAACAAAGAGAAAATGAGAACCTGAGAGTTGATTCCCTACACAAAACTGATCAATAGCCGCTATCATCATTTCTGTAATAGCTGCCTCATCTTCACCTGGAGCGATTAAAAAACGATAGCCTACAGCAGGTGTAAAAGGAGCCATGCCCAAAAGTTTAGGATAATAGCGCAATCCCAAGCGGTGAGCTAAATCAGCCCATTGCTGGTCAAAAACAAACTCCCCATAACTATGACCTTTAATATACATAGGTGCAGCAGCTATCAACTCTTTCTTTCGCCAGATTGTTAAATGAGAAGGCTGCCATCCTGTCGAGGCTGTAACACTCCCAGAAGTTTCTAAGTTATGTAGCCAATCCCACTCTAGAAAGGGGGTCTTTAGCGGCATTGCTAAGGCATCCCAGGCGGTTTTTGGGATCTCTGCTAGTTTATGTATCCAACGCAGTGTGTATTGAAATTGCATGGAGTCAATCAGAAATTTATAGCTCTTGGTGCGACTTATAAGATAACGCAATTACAAAGATCAGGAATCTTCTAAATTACTACTAGCTTTGGCAGGTATGGGATACTTTGGGTTCTTTTGACTACTAGAGATTAACTTCATCTTCAAAAATTATCTTATTCTGGTGCCTGTTCAAATTGGCGTGCTAGTCTATCTGCTCTGGTTTAGAGAGAAAAAATGACCAAGATTAACCTCTCTACTGCGTTATGCTTAATAGTTAAATACTATATAACTATTAAAAACTTACTTTAGGGCAAAAGAGCAAAAGGGTTACTGAGTCCTGGCTGCAACCACGACTACACGAAAACCGAGGTAGTAGTTGCGCCTGGCGGGGTCATCATTGCCGCGGAACGTGCAACTGCAGTACTGAGAAC
>CASBQB010000379.1 GCA_949127655.1 Chroococcales cyanobacterium PMM_0086
AGACTCTGTTAATGACCAAGCAGGAAATCTCTGGAAGATTAAATTTTCATCTACAAAGTTTAGAAGAAGCACAAGATACTCTAACCTATGCGATAGCTGATTCTAGTTTGGCACTTCCACACGCAGTAAACATAACTGTAGAACAAGAAAGATTAGAAAATATTCCCCTAGAAGAACTACAAGAAATTGTCAATAACTTAGAATCCGAACTGAAAGATTTAGTGGATCTGGTCAAAGATCAAGAAGAAGAACTACTAGGACAATCAGAAACAGTAGAAGAACTTCATAAACAGCTTATTAGCGCAAATCAAGAAGAAAAAGTCAAAATAGAGGAGAGTATTCTAGACGAACAAATCGCCAAAAGAATGTTAGAAGATACTCTAGTGGGACAAAGACTTGACCTTAGGGAAAGACGCTATATCTTAATTCAACATCTCTCGATTTTGCGGCGACGTCAAGGAATTAGCGGCGGTGAAAGAATCAATTTAGAGCCTGTAATCACACAATTGATTAGACGGCAGGATAATATCAAACGGTATTGGCAAAAAATAGAGCAAGACATAGCTCATTTAACCAAAACAACAGAAGAACTAAGAAATACATGCTTAATACAAATTGGCGAAAGAGACGTTAAAAAAGAAGAGATTAACAAATTAGACCAGGCCAGAGAACAAACCAAAACTGAACTAGAGAGTTTAAGTGCCCGTGTGAAACTCTATGAACAAATACTTAAACCAATGCAAGACAATCTAAATTCTATCCGTCATAAAATAGATTCTCTTAATCATTGGTTGGGTGCCAATTAAATCAGAGTGAAGCAGCACCTCATTGTTAATCTTTCACTATTGTTTGCACGTCCAACAGGGATTGCCACCTACGCAGGTCAAGTAATACCCTACCTTAAAGCACTCAACCCTACACTACTAACCAATCAAAGCTACCCCGACTTTAACTCTCATCTAATACCAGCTAATTTAACTCCACAACAGGGAAGATCTGGACATTTACGACGTTTGCTGTGGACTCAATTGAGAGTACCTCAAATATATAAACAGCTTAAAGCATCTCTACTTTTTTCCCCTGTCCCTGAAGCACCACTATATAAAGGCTGTCGCTCAGTAGTAATGGTACATGATTTAATTCCCTTGCGGTTTCCCAATCTGACTTCACCACTACTACCCTATTTTCGTTATTATGTACCGCGAGTTCTGCAAGAAGCCTTACATATTGTCTGTAATTCTCAAGCAACAGCACAAGATTTAGTAGACTTCTACGGCATTAAATCCCAGAAAATTACTCCCATCCCACTTGGCTATGATCCAGGGCATTTTAAGCCTCAAATAGAACCCGCCCAAGGTACTTATTTTCTCTATGTAGGTCGTCAAGATCCTTATAAAAACTTACATCGTTTAATCACTGCTTTTGCCGCTTTACCTCAAAAAGAAGATTATCAACTTTGGTTAGCAGGAACATCTGACCCCCGTTACGTTCCCCAATTACAACAGGTCGCAGAATCATTAGGGGTTAGTGAACAGGTCAAATTTTTAGGCTATGTCTCCTATCAGGAATTACCCCTTCTCTATAGTCAAGCACTTGCTTTAGTCTTCCCTAGTCTTTGGGAAGGATTCGGTATTCCTGTTCTAGAGGCGATGGCCTGTGGAACACCTGTAATCACCTCTAATATCTCCTCTTTACCTGAAGTAGTAGGAGATGCTGGTATTTTAGTTGACCCCTATAACATTTCTGCCCTTACTGCAGCTCTCTCTACAGTAGCCCAAGACTCTCAACTTCGTTCTAAAATGCGTAATTTAAGCCTAAAGAGAGCGTCTCAATTCAGTTGGCAGCAAACTGGAGAAACTACTAGAGAGGTTCTTTCTGGTTATCTTTAACCGTCTTAGTATTGTAAAGATTCATTGCTTTTTCTATCCCCTGGGATAGACTAGTCTCAACACATTTGACAGTGTATTCTAAAACCTGAGAGATGACTTGATTTTCTGCTTCAGTAAAGCGCCCCAAAACATGACCGATAGTTTCTTTGTTGGGATGTCCTTTACCTATACCAAGGCGCAAGCGAGGAAAATTCTGGGTACCAAGATGACTAATAATTGATTTCATTCCATTATGTCCACCATCAGATCCACTTAGACGAAGACGCAAACGACCTAGGGGCAAGTCCATGTCATCATAGATAACTAGTAGAGAACTTGCCGAATATTTATACCAGTCTAAGACCGCTCGGACTGATTGTCCCGAAAGGTTCATGTAAGTTAAAGGTTTAAGCAGACGAACTTTCTCTTTATTTTTAGCTGTTCCTTCACTAATCACTCCTTGAAAACGGCGGTTTTCCTGCCAAGAATACCCCCATGCGAGTGCAAGCTGATCTACTGCGGCGAAACCGATATTATGCCTTGTCTTATCGTACTTAGTTTCTGGGTTACCTAAACCCACAATCAATTGAGGCATTACCAGACTCATTCTCAGTTAAACTGCCCTACTATTATACCTACGGTCTGCTACGCCTAGACCACCCGATAAATTGAGCTTCCTTTGGCTCAACAGGATAAAATGAGGATTTAGTTGAGGAGATATTTATGAAACGCTTGTCATCTCTGTTGTTAACTACACTAGTATCTACTACAGTCCTTTATACTCTAAAACCAACTCGGGTCTATTCCAGCCCTCTATTAGTTCAAGCTAACCCTGCAAAAGATTCGTCCATCCTGCAGAAAAAAGCCGAAGGACTGATTCTAGGTATGAGCAAAAAAAACTATGCTCAAGTCCGCAGTGAACTTGCCCCCCAACTACAAAGGTTTTGGTCACCTGAGAAAATTCAAAAGCAATGGGAACAGTCTGTTTTAGGAGCACAGGGAGATTTTGAGAAGATTCTCAAATCGAAGGTAGTCGATATAGTCGACGGCACCCTAGTAATTGTTACAGTACAATTTTCTAGTAATACTGCAGATCTAATTGTCACTTTTAATAGTCAAGAACAGGTTGTCGGTTTCGACTTCCCAGAAAACTTAAGTGTTGAACAGATAGCGCAAACTTTTGTCAAGAGTCTCAGCAGAAAAGACTATGGTGCTGCTAGACATTTTCTTCATCCCTATCTCAAAACAGAATTTTTCCCAGAAAAAATTCAAAAGAGATGGCAAGTTTTAGAACAAAAATCTGGAGATTACCAAGAGATACTAGAAATGCAGATTAAACCAACCTCTGACCAGGGAACTTTAGTCATCATCAAAATTCAATTTGCTAAAACAATCCAAGAAATGATCTTGATCTTCGATAAAGAAAAACAGATTACTGGAATAGACATTGCAGAAAACTAGAGGATACTACTGAAACCTTGAGGGCGCGATTTTCTTGCGCCCCTACAACAGATAACAGTTAGGGTGGGTATTATGTATCTGACAACTCTCCATCTGCGCTCTTTTCGGAATTATCTAGAACAAAGAGTTCACTTTCAGGCTCAAAAGACGATTATCTTAGGCAATAATGCTCAGGGTAAATCTAATCTTTTAGAAGCAGTTGAATTATTAGCTACTTTAAAAAGTCATCGCAGTTTTAAAGACCGAGATTTAGTTTTAAAAGGAGCTAATCTAGCTCAAGTTTCAGCTACAATAAAACGTCTCTACAATCAGCACGAACTTTCTATTCTCTTTCGTGTTTCTGGGCGCAGAACTCTAGAACTTAATCAAGAAATATTACGCCGTCAAATTGATTTCTTAGGGACTCTTAATGCTGTACAGTTCTCTAGTAATGACTTAGATTTAGTTAGGGGAACTCCTGAATATCGTCGTCACTGGTTGGATCTTCTTTTAGTCCAGCTTGAACCTCTTTACAGTTATATTCTGCATCAATATCAACAGGTTCTTAAACAGCGTAATGCTCTTTTAAAGCAACATAAAGAACATACATACTCAGATTTTAGTTCAGAACTTCCTTCCTCTTTGCAATTATGGGATCAACAGTTAGCAGAAACTGGCTCTCGCGTCACCCGCAGAAGGGCTAGAGTCATCGAGCGTTTAGCCCCTTTAGCAGAAGCTTGGCATAATCAAATTACCTCTAATAGTGAAAGATTGGAGATTAAGTACGCTCCTAATGTGACTTGTGCTTATGACCAACCACAACAAGTTCAACAGGCTTTTTTAGATAAACTAGAACAGAGAAGAATACCTGAGTTTCAGTTAGGAACTACAGTAGTTGGACCACATCGAGATGATTTAGAGTTTAGCATTAATCAAACTTCAGCTAAATTTTACGGTTCACAAGGACAACAACGCACCCTCGTTTTGTCCTTAAAATTAGCAGAATTACAGCTTATTGAAGAGGTGATTGGTGAACCTCCTTTATTGTTATTAGATGATGTTTTAGCAGAACTAGATCCTACTCGTCAAAGTCAACTTCTGCAAGTCATTCAAGAGCGTTATCAGACTTTGATTACTACTACTCATTTGGCTTCCTTTGCTGAACCTTGGCTGAAAAATGCTCAAATTTTAACTGTCAAAGAGGGCAAAATAGATTAGATTGACAAGAGTATAATTAAGCAGAAATAGTCTCTCTTTGCAAAAAACTTTTATGAATAGCCAAACTCAAAAATTAGCCTTAGGATTGGGATTAAGTTTAGTACTGGTGGCAGGAGGCGCTTCTGCTTATTTGGGAGGTGAAGGAGAAAGATTATTAACCCCTAAAGATGCGGTTTTATTGATTCCTCAAGAGGTTACTGTAACTGGGTTTGTTAATACAGATCCTCAAATCTGGTCACAAGTAAGCCAATTTGGAACCCCCGAAGCCCAAAAATTGCTTAGTGATAGGTTGAATACTTTACCAAAAGAAGTGCTTCACCTTCCCAGTATCAACTATCAAGAGGATATTCAACCCTGGATAGGTAATGTGATGTGGGCAATTCTTCCCGATCATCAAACCGAAAATGAAACAAATTTACTGCTAGTGATCGGGATCAAAGATCAGGTAATGGCGAGTAATTTTCTGGAAAAATTAGCCAAACAGCCAGAATATCAGACTGAAAAGGTAGTGTATCAAGGGGTGACAATTATTCAGACAACAACTCAAGATCAAACTAGTTTTAGTTTGGCAGTCATTGGTAATCAGATTCTTGTCTCGAACCGACAGCAAACTATAGAAAAGTCGATAGATGTTTATAAGGGAGAACCTTCTTATGGACAAAAAGTTGAGGTTCAAGAGGCCATTAACCAGAAATTCAGCTTTGCTAATCCTTTAGCTCAATTGTACTTTATTCCTAATAAAACATCATTTGATAGTCCATTGGTTCTGCCTGGAGGAATTCCTGCGATGAGTATAAAAGAGTTTAGCGCAATTAAATCAATTGTTGTTGGGGTGGATGTGGTCAAACAAGGATTACATTTACAAGCATTAACCAACGCCAAGTCATCCCCCTCATCCTCGCAGGAGAATTCTATTAAACCGCTTGCTAATAAGACAGTCTCTCAATTCCCTAAAAACACGATAGCTTTTGTTAATGGACAGGGAATTAGTCAAAGTTGGAATCGATTGGTTACTAAATCAAAAAATGATCCAGAATCAAAGAGTTTTGTCAATTTTGTTAGAGAAACATCTAATCAGCAATTATCTCTTAATGCAGATAAGGATATATTTAGCTGGATGAATGGAGAGTATGCTGCAGGACTTATTCCTGTTAAACTAGGTTCAGTTGCTAATCTGGGAATGGGTGGGGTGATCTTATGGCAGACAAGCAATCCAAAAACCGCTCAAAACACCTTAAATAAATTAAACTCAGTAGGTCAAAAATCGGGCTTAGTTAAGATTAAAAAGAGTAAGATTGGCGGTAAATCTGTTACAGAATGGAAAAATCAACAACAAGTACTCTTAAGTCACGCTTGGCTAAATAATAACTCTCTAGCGCTCAGTCTGGGGATACCCTTAACCCCCATACTCAATACTCAGTCTGTTAACTCGCTGGCTGATAGTACTAAATTTAAGACACTTACTGCCACTTTTCCTAAGCAAAATCTAGGCTATGGTTATCTAGATGTAGCACAGATTTGGTCTAAAGCTATACCTTTAATAGAAATGACTGATAATGAGATACCATCTGAAATGAATAGTTTTTTTAATTCTGTTAAGGGAGTTGCTGCCACAGCATCTTTCCCTAATTATACTGTGCTTCAACTGGATCTAATTTTAGCTTTGAAGTCAAGCAATCAGAAAAAATAAGCCCTACTGTTGAGATTAGAGAACAAATAGTCCCCCTTAAATTGGGGGACTTAGGCAGCTTAAATGACTAAAATACTAGCTTAATTGTTTGACTGGTTTTTTAGCAAAAAAGGCCTCAATGATTTGTTGGGCAATTTGAGAACTAGTTAAACCGAGACTAGCATAAGATTGCTCTGGTTGGGCGTGTTCTACCAGAAGATCTGGGACTCCAAGACGTTTGAGAGGAACTAAAACATTGTTATCTGATAGTGCTTCAGCTACTGCAGAACCGAAACCACCCATTAAACAACCCTCTTCTAGGGTCACGACTTTACCAATACGTTGAGCTAAAGGTAAAATCAATTCAGTATCTAAGGGCTTGACAAAACGTGCATTGATCACTGTTGTTTCAATACCATGTTCACTGAGAAGTTCTGCGGCTTGCATAGCTGTATAGACCATCGTGCCATAACCTATGAGTAGAAGATCATCACCATTGCGCAGTATTTCTCCTTTACCTATAGTCAGAGGTTCCCAGCCTTCTTCCATTAAAGGAACGCCAAAGCCATTACCGCGAGGATAGCGCATAGCAATAGGTCCGGTGGTATGGTTGATGCCAGTAACGACCATCCGTTGTAGTTCTGCTTCATCTTTAGGGGACATAACTACTATATTGGGGATACAACGCAAGAAGGCGATGTCATACATTCCTTGATGAGTCGGTCCATCAGCGCCGACTATACCTGCTCGATCTAAACAGAAAAAGACTGGTAAGTTTTGAATACAGACATCATGGATAATCTGATCATAAGCGCGTTGCAGGAAAGTTGAATAGATAGCCACAACAGGTCGCATTCCTTCACAAGCTAAACCTGCTGCTAGCGTGACCCCATGTTGTTCAGCAATACCCACATCAACATACTGCTTAGGTAACTTCGCTTGTAGCTTATCTAGTCCTGTTCCTGTCGCCATTGCTGCTGTAATACCAATGATGTTGGGGTTATTGGCAGCTAGGCTAGTTAAGACATGGGCAAAGACTTTAGAGTAGGATGGAGGCTTCGGCTTACTAGAGGGTATAGCTTTTCCATTAACTAGATTGAAGGGATTTTGAGCATGATAGCCTACCTGGTCTTTTTCAGCTATTTCATAGCCTTTTCCTTTGATGGTAGCCACATGAACAAAGACTGGTCCTTTGACTTTGTGGGCCTGTTTGAAGGTATCAATTAGTTCTGACATATTGTGACCATCAATAGGTCCAAAATAGGTAAAGCCTAACTCTTCAATCACTGCACCAACTTTGGGGACTGCTAGACGTTTCATGCCTTCTTTGATGCGTTCCATTTCTGGTGTTAGGGTGTCGCCAAAAAAGGGTAGATGCTTGAGTTGTTCTTCTATGTTGCCAGAAATAAATTGTACAGGACCACTCAAACGGACTTTGTTGAGATACCGTGAAATTGCCCCTACATTTGGTGAGATGGACATTTCGTTGTCATTGAGAATGACCATCAGGTTAGTGTGAGGTAGGTGTCCTGCATGGTTAATTGCTTCTAGCGCCATTCCTCCAGTTAAGGCACCATCTCCAATGATGGCTATACTTTTCCAGTCTTCTTTTTTAGCATCTCTTGCTAAAGCCATTCCCAGTGCTGCTGAGATGCTTGTTGAGGCGTGACCAGCTCCGAAATGGTCAAAACTGTTCTCACAGCGTTTTAAATAGCCCGCAATGCCATCTTTTTGTCTGAGGGTATGGAAGTTGTTGTAGCGTCCTGTGAGCAATTTGTGAGGATAGGCTTGATGTCCTACATCCCAGATGACCTTATCTTTATCTTGATCTAATGTTTGATAAAGAGCTACGGTAAGTTCTACTACACCTAAACCTGGGCCAAGATGACCCCCTGTTGCTGCTACGGTTTGTAGGTGTTTTTCACGAATCTGACGGGCAATATCTTCTAATTGACGAATAGATAGACTCTGCAGCTGATTAGGATGCGTAATTTCGCTTAGTTGCATAATGGCATATTCTCTACTTTTCTTTGATCCCTATCCTTAATCCTTAAGGTTATTCTAGAATATGTTCTAGTTCTTTCGTCTCGATTCATCTAATTAACAATACTTTAAGGTCGAGCTTGTTAGTTCCTCTTGATGGCTGGCTTTGAGTTTCCTTTTATATTATAAGACTGAAAATATCTCTACTCTTCTCGGATGCGCAAGTTTTGGGTTATTCTCTCCTCCACTAATTTCCAGCGAACAATAAGTCAAAAGTACTATCTAGGTGCGCTAAAAAGGTTCATAGTAACAAGAGTAGTGAGATGGTTGACGTTTGAGCAACTCTGGCAAAAGTTGAGATTTTCCTCCTGCCCACTTGAGAAAAGGCTTACACTCAACTTTTATATAAGTTTCCATTTTATTTTCCTTTAGTAATATATATTTTTATCTTCTGCCAGCTTAATTTACAAGACATTAAAGTAGATAAGAGTACTCTTTCACAAGCTAGTAAAAAGCAGGAGGCTTGAGGTATTTGAAAAATTATTTAGTTGGCTTAATCTTTTGAATAATCAGCCAGAACATACAGTTATATAGCAGTGCATGGCTTTGGCATAAGTATATCAGTTTTTTGATAACTATATACTAAATCTTCTAAAACTTCCTTTGCGTTTTCCAATGCTTCTTCATAACTGTCACCATGTGTCCTAGCATATTTTCCCCACTCAGGCAAAAAAGCTATATATATTTGATCTTCTTGGGACCACTGAATCACAATACTATATTTCACCATTAGTCTCGTTGTTCTGATTTATTGACTTCTTTGATACTAGATATTACATCCTTTTCTTGATAAGATTTCGCATCTTGGCTATCTTGACCAGAAAGAACCAGGGGCCTTGCTAGAAGTGGATGTATCGAGTAGGAATGACTACCTTTACCTCGTTTGGGTAAAAGAATAAATCCTGCTTTCTGAAGCATCTGTTTCAACTCCTTATTTTTTGCGGCATTATTAAAAAGGTAATCTAAACCAACGAGTCAAGAAATTTTGCACTCTTTCCCAAAATGAGCTTCTCGGAAAATCGGACCCTATTTGTTGATATGAAGTGATTATTTGTCTACCTAAAGGGGTTAGACGAAAACTATCAGTAATTCCTTGTCCATCTACTTCACGTCTTAAAAGTCCTACCTGAATTAACCAACTTAATTCATTTTCTACTAGTAATTCAGGTAGCTTTCTTTTTGTATAATGTTTCTCTAAACCATTTTTCCCAGCAATAGAGGGAAGAAGTATACTCTCTTCCATCATATTTACAAACAGAACTAACAAAAAAGGAGAACAAACTAGAGCAAGCTTAGCGCGTTCTAGAGTTAGTTGGGAATACTCCGTCTTAGGTGGTTTTGAGATAGCTTGCACGATTATTTTAGGGTAGTAGTTATCATAACTAGTTTATTTCTGGACTGGTTCCCGAAAGCGAATTTCATCACGTTGGGGATCAGAACGACTTACCTGAAGAGTTAAACGATCACCTAAAGAGACATTGCGTTCAAAACGATGAGGTAATTCTAATCCTAACTCTTCTAGAAGAATTAAGCCGAGATTTTCATCCTCTCTTAGCCAACGTAGGACTAATACCTGCCAGATCTCATTAGCATTGCGGCGCAGGTATTCTAAACCCCAATAGCGGTTAGTCTGACGCTCTACAGAAACAGCTTCTTGTGCGGCCGCTGTAACACTGTAGATAATTTCCTGCATCTCTTCAGTAGTAAAAGGCAGCGTTTCACCTCGAAGATGGGCTTTAATTTGAAAATGTACTAACAAATCCGTATAACGGCGAATTGGGGAGGTTACCTGTATATAGGTTTCTAAGCCCAGACTAGCATGACGTACTGGATTAATACTAATTTCACTGCGAGGCATACAGCGACGTAGAGCACAGGAACGTACTGGACCTGCTGGAAGTAAGAGGAGTTCTTCGTCTGAGGGGAGTTCTGGTTGGGGTTGTCCGCGAAAAGGAACTGGAAGTTGATGTTTTTGGCAATACTTTCCCGTTACTTCTCCGGTTAAAATCATCATCTCAGCTACCAATTGACGGGCTATGGATGTCTCTTGAAGCTCTATTTTGATTTGATCATCAGATGAGACTTTAATCACCGCTTCTGGCATAGATATGTTAATTGCGCCTTGACTTTTGCGCCAAAGGTGGCGAAGTTTAGCTAATTTAGCCAGTGTAGAAATTTCTGGTTCTGCTTGAATATCTAAATGTAACATCTCATCTACATCTTCGTAGGTGAGACGGTAGGTCGGTTTGATTAGACTAGAGTGGATACTATAATCTATTATTGCCCCGGCTGCATCTAAACTCACGCCAAAACTTAAAGCGGCGCAGAGTTTGCCTTGCAATAGACTCATTGGTCCAGTTGCCAGTTCAGGAGGAAACATAGGAACCATGCCTGTCGGTAGATATAGACTTGTACTGCGCCTTCTAGCTTCTAAATCAAGTTCATCTCCAGGTAAAACCAAACGAGTAGGATCGGCTATATGAACCCAAATACGAAACTCTCCATTAGGGAGATGTTCTATACTGAGTCCATCATCTATTTCTTTTGTACTTTCATCATCTATGGTGTAGATTTTGAGGTGGGTCAAATCGAGACGATTTTCTTCTGGGTCTAGTGGCGGTGAGGCAAGATGAGAGTCTGCCACTTCAAGCACCTTCTTAGGAAAATGATTCGGATATGAACTGCGACGCAAAAATAGGTTTTCTTGGTGACTCCACCAACCTAATTCAACTATTAATTCCCAGGCAGCTTCGGGGTTTTGTGATTTTCCAGCCAGATTTAGAAGTTCTTGCACAGTACGGTTGGTTTGTTCTGGTTGCAGTACATATCGTTCCAGTGCTTCTAAACGATGACGATCACTCTCTGTCCATTCTACCTGTTCTTTGTCTTGTGCTCTTCTAAGTTTAAGGATAAATTCTTCTTTTTCTTGTTGTTTTTGTTTTTCTACCTCTAATTGATGTTTAATTTCTTCAACTTGATTCAAAGACCGGGCTTCGTACAATTCCCCTTTCCGCTTGAAGTAAACTTTATCTTCAATGAGCAGGTTATGTGCTATGTAACAGTCTTGGGGGGTCTTTTGAGAAAATAAGAGTTGAGCTAAATCTGCTGGGGTAATACCGCCTGTCCCTTCTTCAACTACTATTTCCCAGGCTATTTCTAGAGATGACTCATCTAGCTCTTTTTGCACTTCCTGTAGGAATCCGGCAATATCCGAAGACTTATAGGGTCCACCCTGAATTTCATAGTCAACTTGTTGAGGACGAATTTTGTGGGGATGTCCTCGTTCATCGATGACAATCCAGTCTTTTTTCCCTTCTGGACGATCAATAACTGCTAGACGACGTTCTCCCTGCAGTCTGAATTCAACAAGTTGCCCTTTTTCCATTACTTACATATATCTCATCCATGACTCATCATACATTGATTGGGGCAACCGAGAGAGAACATTGATTTTAAATATTGGGATAAGGATTGAAAAGAATGCTCAAAAAAGCAAAGGCTCCTAAAATAGATAGTATAGCAGCAACTGTTAGGGATTGAGAACCACGATGAGCATAATGATAGTCGTCTCTTTGAATGAGTCGTAGTTGCTCCCGATGGTCAACTATTGCAGTACATAAGCCAAAGACACCCAAGGCAATGAAAGAAAGTCCCAGAAATCGGGATATTCCTGTTGAGTTGATTTTTTCGCCAAGTCCTTGATGGAGAGCATTAACAATACGGTCGATGCCCACGCCAAAAGAGATCAAGGAGAGGCAAGTACGAATCCAAGCCATAAGTGTGCGTTCAGCCGCGGCTCGGTTACGTTCTTTGGCTAGTTCATTGGTGAGATTAACTGGTTTAGGAGTAGGTTCAAGCATGACAAATGAGCCAAAATTTAGATAATCGGTCACTACAGATTTTTTCTTGGAGTGCCATTTATTCCTATATTTCCACAGTTTGGACATATTTGGTTAGTATAGTTTTTATCGATGAATTAGAGGTTAAACTATCGCTTTAGAGTATTATAATAGATGGCAAATAAAGACCACAGAACTATCAAAATTATGACTCTACAACTAGGTGATATAGTACCCGATTTTAAACAAGCTTCCTCACAGGGTGAAATTTCCTTCCACGAATGGATAGGAGATAGCTGGGTTGTTTTATTCTCCCATCCAGCAGATTATACTCCTGTATGCACTACAGAACTAGGTGCAGTGGCTAGCCTCAAACCTGAATTTGACAAAAGAAAAGTCAAAGTAATCGCTGTCAGTGTGGATAATGCAGAATCTCATAAAGGGTGGATCTCAGATATCAACGAAACCCAAAACACTACAGTCAACTATCCAATCATTGCTGATGAAGATCGTCAAGTAGCCAATCTCTATGGCATGATTCATCCTAAATCTCTCAATAATTTAACCGTTCGGACAGTTTTTATCATCGATCCTAACAAGAAACTGCGTCTAACACTTACCTATCCAGCTAGCACAGGCAGAAACTTTGCTGAAATTCTTAGAGTAATCGACTCCTTACAGTTAACTGATGTTCATGGGGTAGCTACCCCCGCTAACTGGCAAGATGGAGATGATTGTGTAGTTGTGCCTTCTATATCTACAGAAGATGCAAGAAATAAGTTTCCTAAAGGAGTCACTGAAGTTAAACCTTATCTAAGAATGACTCCCCAACCTAACAAATAAGTTTGGTTTCTTTTGAGGTGGTTAAGGGTGGGCTTTGGCCCGCCTTTTTGACTTTTAATACATAATACTAAGTAAGAATATGGATATTAAAGATGGCTTTGTCGGGACAATTGGGAATACCCCTTTAATGCGTTTAGATAGCTTTTCTCAAGAAACGGGCTGTGAAATATTAGCTAAGGCTGAATTTCTCAATCCAGGTGGTTCTGTTAAAGATCGTGCTGCTCTATACATAATCCAGGATGCCGAGAAAAAAGGCTTACTTAAACCAGGTGGAACGGTCGTAGAAGGAACAGCAGGCAATACAGGCATTGGTTTAGCTCATATTTGCAATGCTAAAGGCTATCGTTGCTTGATCGTTATTCCTGACACACAGTCTCAAGAAAAAATGGACGCTTTAAAAGCACTAGGCGCTGAAGTTCGGGCGGTTCCAGCTGTACCTTATAGTAACCCTAATAACTATGTCAAACTCTCTGGACGTATTGCCCAAGACCTAGATAATGCGATTTGGGCTAATCAGTTTGATAATTTAGCTAATCGACAATCTCATTATGAAACCACCGGACCTGAAATATGGCAACAAACAGATGGTCAAGTTGATGCTTGGGTTGCTGCAACCGGAACAGGTGGAACTTATGCAGGAGTCGCCCTCTTTCTTAAAGAAAAGAACCCCAAAATTCAATGTGTTGTCGCCGATCCTCTAGGTAGTGGTCTATATAGTTATATTAAAACTGGTACAGTTAAAATTGAGGGTAACTCAATAACTGAAGGTATTGGCAATAGTCGAATTACAGCTAATATGCAGGGGGCACCCATAGATGATGCGCTGCAAATTACAGATCTTGAAGCTGTTCGCGTGGTCTATCAACTTCTGCACAAAGATGGTCTTTTTATGGGGGGATCAGTTGGTATCAATGTTGGTGCAGCCGTTGCTTTAGCTAAACAGATAGGCCCTGGTCATACAATTGTCACCGTTCTCTGTGATAGTGGTGCCCGTTATCAGTCTCGCCTTTATAATCGGGAATGGCTAGCTAGCAAGAATTTACTATGAATCAATACTTACTCTAAGTTAAAAATAGAGTACTCATTAATCTTGTTTGTTGCTATACTTACCAAAGCATACTCTTTGAAGCAGATTGACCTACTTAAAAGTAAGTTGCTAAGTTTAGTTTTTCAAAAAGCTTTTAATTTAAGGCAATATGAACTCACTCAAGATTTTTGCGGCAATTGTTGCAATTGGTGTACTACATATTTATTCTCCCCCAATTTTAGCACAAATTCCCACACGGCCCAATCGAATTACGCCTAAACCGCCCTTACAACTGCCTCAACCAGACCGAAAAGAACCTAAACTCCAAATAACCCCTTTTCAAAAGCCGCCTTCACTACTAGAAGAGACTTCGGGAAAGATTAAAGTTAATGGATTTGAATTTCAGGGCAACACGGCCTTTACTCAAGAAGAACTGATTGAGGTTCTCAAAAAAGACTTTATTGGCAAAGAGCTTACCTTTGTTGATCTGATTAGGGTAGAAGAAATTATTACCAATCTCTATCTTAGCAATGGTTATGTTAATTCTGGTGCCGTGATTGAAGCAGGTCAAACTCTTTCTTTGGAAAATGCCATTGTTAAAGTTACGGTCATTGAAGGAGGTATCGAAGACATTAAAATTACTGGAACTAGGCGCTTAAATCCTGAGTATATAAGATCTCGCTTGGGACTAGCTGTACAAACACCTCTCAATCAAAATAGTCTGCTTGAAGCTTTACGAGTCCTTCAGCTTGACCCTCAAATTAGCAATATTTCAGCACGCTTATCTGCAGGAGTAAGACCTGATTTAAGCTTGTTGGAAGTTGAGGTGAAAGAAGCTGATACTTTGAGTGCTAACATATTCGCCAATAATGGTCGTAATCCCAGCATCGGGAGTTTTCAACGTGGAGTCAATATTGAGGAAAAGAATTTACTGGGTTTTGGAGATGGTATTGCGCTAACCTACAACAACACAGAAGGGAGTAATTCTATCTATTTGAATTATCTCATTCCAGTGAGTCCTCACAACACGACTATTAGATTAGCGGGAGGATACAGTGATAGTGCAGTCATTGATCGGATCTTCAATGATATAGATATTACAGGGAACTATTCTTACTATGAAGTGTCAGTTCGCCAACCTCTAATTCAATCATCTACCGAAGAATTTGCTATTGGATTGACTTTATCTCGTCAAGAAAGTGGCAATTTCTTACAAGGTGAAGCATTTCCTCTTTCTGTAGGTGCCGATAATGCAGGAAAAGTCAAGATCTCAGCAATCCGCTTTTTTCAAGACTGGGTTAAGCGAAATTCTAGAGAAGTTATTGCCGTTAACTCTCAGTTTAGTATCGGACTAGATGCTTTTAATGCAACAATTAATGAACGAGGTATTCCTGACAGTACTTTTTTTGCTTGGCGTGGACAAGGACAGTATGTCAGATCACTTGCAGAAGATACCCTGTTAGTTGTTCGTTCTGACATACAGGTATCAAATAAACCTCTACTTGCTTTGGAACAGTTTTCTGTCGGTGGTTTAGGCAGTGTTCGCGGTTACCGTCAAGATTATCTACTGACTGATAACGGGTTTTTATTAAGTACAGAAGTGCGTTTTCCCATTCTGCGAGTACCTGAAATAGCAGGACTTTTACAAATTGTTCCTTTTCTTGATTTCGGTATAGGTTGGAATAATGGAGAGTTTCTCAACCCTACTCCCGATACTCTAGTTGGGACAGGAATAGGGTTACTCTGGCAAATGGGTGATACTTTAAATGCACGATTTGATTGGGGAATTCCACTGGTTGCGACTAATTATCAAAAAAACTCTTTAAATGAGCGCGGTCTTTACTTCAGCGTAAACTTTAGATTCTAATATAGTTTTGTTACCCAGGAGTGACTGAAGTTGAGTCAATGATAAACTAAGCTAAAAGAGAACCACCCTTGTTGCGCCAAGGGAGTTCTAGATCAATCAAATTTCTAAGAGGATTCTAACATGACTGTTGATACTGAGACTTTAATACTCAAAGCTATAGATGAGTTAAAAGGAACTTTAAATAAGTTCATAGAAACTACTAATCAAAAATTTGATGACGTTAATACCTCACTAACTAGTATCCAAGTTAATCAAGCCAAACTAGAAGGTAAGGTAGAAACCTTACAGGTAGAGGTTCAGAACGTCAAAGAAGATGTCAAGGAGCTTAAAGCTGATTTAAGTACATTTAAAGCTGAAACAAAAGAAAATTTTAAGGAAACTAGAAACGAAATATCTGGTTTATATAAATGGGTGATAGGTTTGTTTATTCCTATTGTCATAGGAATTGGGACCTTTATACTTAAAGCTTTTGACCTCTTCCCTAAAGCTTAAGAATAAATTACTGTAGCTACCTGCAGCACTTTCCCATGCGGGTCGAGGCAGTACGTCATCCCTTTAGAGAATAAGGTGTTTTGTATCCATCCTGCGGTGTTTTCGCTCACTTTCGCACTCAAAGCGCACAAAA
>CASBQB010000380.1 GCA_949127655.1 Chroococcales cyanobacterium PMM_0086
ATGCTCCTTCCTCTGCCTCAATATAACAGTGACCGTCTTCACCCTAAACATATTGGTGAAGTGATTGAAACTTCAACTAGTGAATATTTGGCTCAATGTCTAGAACCTGAAGACTTAAACTTCCCTAGTATGCCGCCTTTTGGCAGTTGGGTTAAAGCAATAGAGGAAGAGTCAAGTAATATCGTCTTTGGAGTGGTTACTTTTGCCACTACAAGCCCCGTTGATTCAGTTCATAGGGCGCGAGCTTTAGGACTGTCTTTAGACCAGTTGAGGGAGCAGCAACCGCAAATCTTCTCTATGCTTAAAACCGAGTTTCGGGTTACTTTAGTAGGCTTTGAAACACCGAGTAATTCCTACAATGGCAATGGCAGAATAGGCCAAGATATTTACCAATATTTTCCACCCCGTCCCCCACAAATACATCAAGCAGTCTATCAATGTGAAGCTGAAGAGGTGGTCAGGTTTAGTGAAAAGTTAGACTTTTTGCGGATTCTCCTCCAAGTTAACTATACTCCCGTAGAACCTCTAGCAGCAGCAGTTATCCGTGAAATCTATGCCCTACGGAAAGCGGATCATAACTGGTTAGTGCAAGTAGGCAGACAATTAAGTATTCTTCTCAAAGATGACTATGATCGCTTGCGTTACATTCTCTCTCAAATACATTAGATGACTCAGACAAGTTCAATCATCAACGATGAGGACTTAGTTAAAATTAAGCTTTCTTGTTCATTTTACGTTTCAAACTTGCCCCTAAGCCTAGAGCAGTTATACCTGCTAAGATGCTGAAGGGTTGGGGTTCCGGGACAGGAGTAATAGCGAGTAATTCCCCAGAAGAACCAACTGCACCTTTATTGGCAACATAAATTGTGCCATTAGGACTGATAGCTATTCCTGTAGGTGCAAGAAGTTCGTCACTAAAAATCTTTGTCTTGGTACCATCTGGAGTAATTTGCCAAACACTTCCCTGAAAATTGCCCCCTAGAATATTGGTTGCATATTCTAGAGCATAGAGATTACCATTAGGTGCAAAGGCAAGATCTATGAGGTTAGTAAAACCTGTAGCAAATGGGGTTACGCTACCACCACTGAGACGATAAATGCTGGCCGCACCTGGAGGAAAAGGGAACCCCGTTAATTGAGCTATATAGATGTTATTATCAGGTCCTATCGCCGTACCTGTTGGGACTGCCTGCATCGGATAAGGAGGGAATGGCGGAAAGGGGAGACTAACCGATGTAGTTGGGAAGACGTGAGTTAAACCAACCCCTCCCATGTTATCAACTTGTAAGATATCATTTCCTCCTGCATCAGCCACATAGGTTGTCCCATTTTGAATAACCAAAGAATAGGGGTTACTATTGACATCTAAGCCATCAGGGTTATTAGCAGACTCATAAGCAGCAATATCTGTACCTACTGACCAACTTGGTGTACCTGATAAATTAACCGAAATGATGTGCCCGAAGCTGGAAACACCTAGAGTAGTTCTAGCACTAGGATCAGTTCCTAACCCCAATATCCCGTATAAATTGCCACTGTTATCAAAGGATAGATCATGAATACCTGTCCCATCGGTGCCTGTTTGAGTAGCAAGAGAGGGTAAGTCGGTAATTAATCTACTGTAAGTTTTAGTAGTTGTATTGTACCGTCCTATTGCTCCTGTTGCTCCGTAACATACATTCTCTCCAGCCCCTGAAATAATACAATTGCTCCCAGTACTACCACCGCCGTTTCCTGCTTCGGTTAGGTAAAGATTACCATCAGGTCCAAAAGTGATTCCTCTAGGACTGACTAGACCACTTGTTACTACGGATGATCCATAGACGAGTGCGGCCGATACTGGACTTCCTACAGAAATAGTTATTAATGCTGTGGTTGCGGTAACTGCTAAAGTTAAGATATTTCTTTTGAGCATTGTTTTCCTATTTGTTCCATTTTTAAGACTTTCATTAGACATATGGACACTTTATAGGATTTCCTGTCTGTTCCACAAGACCTGTGATTGTAAAATATTATTAAGTGCTCAAGAAATGGAACTAATTAGTATTAGGTAAAAATTTTCTGGTTAACTTTTAAGGGAAGTTTTAGAGGTTGTTCAGATTGAGCTAGGATATCTAGAAGTGCTTCTTTAACTATAGGTTGTGACTCTTGAGTGAGCATCAAGCGATAATATTCAGTTAAGGGATAGTTTTGATTATGGCATTTAGCGAGAAAGCGCAAAGCAATGAGGCGTTTTAGTGGGTCAGGATGAGCTAGATCAGCGAGGTATTTTTCCAACCTTGTTTCATCTGAATGATTATTTTGTAGGAGAATATGCCAACCTAACAAAGCCATAATCACCAATGTTGCTATACCCTGTAAAATACTACCTACAGCTAGCCAGCGATTCTCTAAACCCGTCCAAATAGAAGCAGCTAAATAGGTAATTAAAGTACCAAAACCTCCACCAATGACGGCAATAGCCAACTTTCGATTAGAACCCGTCAAAAAACCCAGCCATGAATGCCAGTAGGCTGAAAGATTCCAAGTTTGGAGGCTATAAACAAAAGTCATAATAGCTATTCCTGTACCTGTTGCTAGGACTATTTTCCAGTTCCATAACAACATATAGCCGACCGAGAGAGCTACTGACAAATAAACTAGCTTCTTCTGAGTTTTTTTGTTCTGGAGAAACTGAGCAAGTTGTCGAAACAATAGCCCTATCCACTGTATAAATTGAGTGGCGAGTCTTTTTTTCAGACGGGAATGATAGCGTTTTTCCCGATATGCCAAGGGCTTCACAATGGTAAGGTGATGAATCTTCCTAGACAGTCTAGCACAGATTAGCTGATGTTATTGATCGTTTTTGCTTTGACGGTGTATCGCGAACCAAGACTTAAGTTGATGACGACAGGCTATTTCTAAAACTCCTGAGATAACTTCTAGACGATGATTAGAACAAGCACTATCAGGCAGATTGGTAACTGTCCGAATGCTGCCTGTTTTGGGGTCATCAACTCCATAGACTAGCCTTTTGATTCTAGCTTGTAGAATAGCCCCTGCACACATGGGACAGGGTTCTAGAGTCACATAAAGGGTACATTGCTCTAGATGCCAACTCTTCAAAATTTGACAAGCTCCTCGAATGACCAGAATTTCAGCATGATTAGTTGGATCTTGTGTACTTTCCTTTTGGTTACCACTAGCAGCCAGAAGATGTCCTTTTTGATCCACAATAACAGCACCGACAGGAATTTCGCCAGATTCCCCTGCCATAGTAGCTCTTTCTAAGGCTTGAGTCATCCATTTTCGATGATTCAAATAATCTAGATGGGATATATTGAGCATAGACAAAAAGTGACGGTTTTCCCACACTTATAAAGAATAGAGTGTGGGAAAAGACTATTCAACTTGTGTTGTGCGTTTAGAGAATCCCCAAGTAAAGAGCAGGATAATAGAAGTTATCATCAACCATTGCGGGGGAACTAAGGGAGAATCAAAAGTTTTCAGTAATAGACGTACCCCTACTAGTCCAACGGTCACAAAACCTGCATCTTCTAAATGAGTATATTCTTTTAACCACTTAATAAACAGTCCTGCTAAAAAACGCAGAGTAATTACCCCAATTGTCCCCCCCACCAAGATCAACCAGGTGTCTTCTGCTACTGCAATAGAAGTGGTTACGCTGTCGAGTGAGAAGGCTAGATCCGTAAAGGCAATCAGAGGTATTGTCTGCCAAAAAGACCGAACACCAAGACTGTGATGATCATTTTCTTCCTTAGATGAAGTGAAGTAGTTAAAAACCAACCAAAGAAGATAGACAGCACCTAAAAGTTCAAATTGCCAGAAATTCACCACCCAGGTTGCTGTTAAAATCAGGATTATGCGCAGGACATAGGCTAAAACCAGACCGACATTTAAAGCCCTCCGTTGCTCTTTCGGGTCATCTATTCCTTGAGCGATAGCGGCTAAAGCGATAGCATTGTCTGCTGAGAGGACTGCCTCTAGTGCTACTAAAATCAATAATAGACCAAGTGTATTGAAATCTATATTAGCAGAGAAGTCTGAAAGTTGCTCCAACATTAAATAACGATTTATTGTAACTAACATTACCATTGTAAAGAATCTTGTTGCTTGAATGCCAGTTTTGCGACACCGAGTTAGAAGATTATTTCAACTTGTAACAATCTCTTGGTGTAATTACCCGTCATATCAGAAAGTAGATTCAGGACTTTACTTAAGGAGTATTGACTCATGCCTGTATCAGAAGTTCAAGTTTTGACTGCTCTAGTCGTTGCGCTTTTACCTGGAATTTTAGCCTTCCGCTTAGCCACCGAACTTTATAAATAGTCACAAGCCCCCTCAGTTTCTAACTGGGGGGTTTTTATACTTATAAAAAAACTACTTAAAAGGGTTACAAAGAATTTGGGAACATAGAGAGGAACTTTGGCGTATTAAACACTAAAATAGAACACTGGTTATCGAATTATCGCCAAAGTTTATGAATGCTTTCCAATCAGAATACTCCCAAAAAACCCGAAGACGTAGCCCATCAAGTCGGATAACAAGAGGAAATCAAACAATGGCTAGGGAAATCACCCTGAAAATATTGGCCAATAGTATATTATCGGTCGTAGCGATTGTTGCGCTAGTTAGATTGATTCCCTATCAATTAAAACAGCAGGCAAAAATTCAAGAAGTTAAACAAGAAACCCAGGAAACTCAAAGCAGGGTCAGTCAATTACGCCAAAATTTTAGTCGTAATTTTGACCCTGCTCAGTCTCGTAAAATAATGCAGGAACTAACTCCTAAAGTTGATCCCAATCAACGTAGGATCTTCTTCGTTAATCCCGCTACAAAGCTTTAGCGAGTGGCTATCCCTTCCAAACGAGCAGCGTGTTCTACTGCAGCAGAAACAGCTTTAGCAACGCGAGAATCAAAAACAGAAGGAATGATATTCTCCTTATCCAAGCTACTAGGAGAAACCAGAGCGGCAATAGCACCTGAAGCTGCCAGACACATCCCTGTGGTAATGGTTTTAGCACGACAATCTAAAGCACCTCGAAAAACGCCCGGAAAAGCTAGAACATTGTTAATTTGATTGGGATAGTCACTTCTGCCAGTAGCCATGACAGCGACTATATCTTGAACTAGCTCAGGCTGAATTTCTGGGATTGGGTTAGCCATAGCAAAGACAATAGGCTGATCTTTCATTGATTTAACCATCAAGGGAGTTACGACATTGGGAGCACTTAAGCCAATAAAAACATCTGCACCCTCCATAGCTTTAGCTAAATCACCTTGAGCACTAACCGCAAATTCTAGTTTTTGAGGGGTTAAATCTAAACGGGCAGTGGAGAGAATACCTTGTGAGTCACAAATCCAAATATTTGTGGCTCCATAAGCCTTCAAAAGGCGTGCAACGGCTATTCCTGCAGCTCCAGCACCATTGATGACAATTTTAATCTCTTCAATTTGTTTGAGGACAATTTTTAGGGCATTGACTAGGGCTGCTAAGGTTACTATTGCTGTACCCTGTTGGTCATCATGGAAGACGGGAATATCTAGCTCTTCGCTTAGACGTTTCTCAATTTCAAAACAACGTGGTGCAGCTATATCCTCTAAGTTAATACCCCCAAAGACTGGTGCTATTTGTTTGACAGTCTGAATAATTGTCTCTGTATCTTGACCTGCTAAACAGATAGGAAAAGCATCCACATCGGCAAAATTTTTAAAGAGCATTGCTTTGCCTTCCATCACTGGCAGAGCGGCTTCTGGACCTAAATTGCCTAACCCTAAGACTGCACTCCCATCAGTTACAATCGCCACGGTGTTGCCTTTAATTGTATAAACAAAGACATTTTCTGGGTCTTGAGCGATGGCTTGACAGACTCTACCCACACCTGGAGTATAGGCCATCGCCAGATCTGATTGAGAGTTGATGGCAATACTGCCTGTTACAGAGATTTTACCTCCCTTGTGTAGCTCAAATGTTCGATCAGAGACTTGGAGAACTTTGATGTCCTTAATAGCTTGAATAGCAGCGACAATTTCATCTGCGTGTTCTTGACTAGAAGCGTCTACAGTGATGATGCGGCGGGTAATTTTGAGAGTCTTATCAATCAGGGTGATTTGTCCCAGGTTGCCTCCTACTTGGGCAATAGCGCCTAAGACGTTAGCTAGGGTACCTGCTTGATTAAGAAGCTCTAGATGAATTGCTAAACTGTAACTTGGATTAGGGGTTAAGCTGACCATGGAACCTTCTTTAGTAGAAACAAGCTCTTTATTATCAGGGATTTTTGCTCTTGAAAATGTTCATTTTGAAAACCTTGAATTATGCTACAAAGCTTTAATCTGGTCTTGTGGCTTTTAATAAATACAAATAAACTACTTGCATGGCTGTTATTCTTAAATATCTTTCTTCTTCTTGGTATTTTCTTTCTTTACTAGCAATATTTTTATTTTCTCTCTCTCTGAGATTTTGGAATTTAGGACAATTTAATGAGTTTGTCTTCGATGAAGCCTACTATGCTAAATTTGCCAATAACTATTTAACTAATACCCATTTTTTCAATGCTCATCCCCCTTTAAGTCAATATATTATCGCTCTAGGAATTTGGTTAGGCTCTTTTTTTCCTGCCCCTCCTGAGATGGTCAATAATTTAACAGGCAGTGTCCGCTCTACATTAAGTTATCGTTGGATCAATGCTCTCAGTGGTTCTTTTATTCCTCTACTAGTTGCCTCTTTAGGACTCAAACTCACTCTGCGTCGAAGTTATGCCCTTTTAGCTGCTCTTTTAGTTTCTTTAGATGGTCTTTTTCTAGTTGAATCTCGTTATGCACTGAATAATATTTATCTAGTAATTTTTGGATTGCTAGGTCATCTATTTTTTCTTATTTATCTCTCTAAAGGTTCATATCCTATTAGACATCTGATTCTATCTGGTATATTTTTTGGGGCTGCTGCTTGTATTAAATGGAATGGTTTATGGTTTCTTTTGGGTATCTATTTGATGATTATTTTAGGTTTTCTTGTCTCACTTTGGCAATATCCTTTATCTAGTAGAAAGCTCAAAACTTGGCTTAAACCATCTCATCTTGGTTTACTCCAAAAAAATAGCAGTTCTCTTCTGCCTTTAGGTAATTTAACAGTAATTAACCCTCTTTATCATCTGTTTATTCTCACAATTGCTGCAGCTATTACTTATAGTCTTCTCTGGATTCCTCATCTAATCTTGAATCCTGAATATAATTTTTGGCAAATGCAATATGAAATACTTTCCTACCATGAACGCATTAAAAGCGGACCTGATGTACATCCCTACTGTTCGACTTGGTATAGTTGGATTCTCATGCTGCGACCAATTGCTTACTATTATAAGTTGTCTAAAGTTGATGGTAGTCCTGAGGTTATTTATGATGTTCATGCTATGGCTAACCCGCTACTCCTCTGGTTATCTACTCTAGCTATTTTTTCTATATTTCTCTGGTTAATTGTTAGCTTCTTAAAAACTAGAGATAAACAAGATTTTCTTACTCCTCTTAATTGGATCTTGGTCTATTTTATTCTTAACTATCTCGCTAATCTTTTACCTTGGATTAAAGTAACTCGTTGTCTTTTCTTCTATCATTATATAGAGTCTTACACTTTTGCTATTTTAGCTTTAGCCTGGATTATCGAAGGATGGTTACGAAGTCGCCAATTTTTCTATAAAGGTATGGGTATTTCAACCTTATTAATTATTCTAGTAGCTTTTATCTATTGGTTACCTATCTATTTAGGTATTCCTCTTTCTGTCCCTGATTTCAATTTAAAAATGCTCTTACCCAGTTGGGTCTAGTTCATACTATACAATAAGTGTTGAAAATTATGAAACAATCCCTACCCCTTCCCTACTTCTTTTCTACAAATAAAATAGAGCAAGTCTGGCCTGTTCCCTATCAACAAAGAGCAATAGATGCTCGAATTTTTGCTCAACAATATCAAATTAAACCAGCTTTGCAAGATAAAACCCGCATAGCCCTTTTATTAATAGACGTTCAAAATACCTTTTGTTTACCTGAGTTTGAATTGTTTGTCGGTGGTAGATCCCGAAGAGGTGCCATAGAAGATAATATACGTCTTTGTCAGTTTATCTATCATAATCTGCACCATCTTACAGAAATTATTGCTACCCAAGATACTCATACTGCTATGCAGATTTTTCATCCTATCTTTTGGATCAATAAACAAGGTGAACATCCTGCACCAGCAGTCACCCAAATCAGTCTAGAAGATGTTCAAACAGGAATTTGGCAAGTTAACCCAATAGTAGCAGAATATCTAAAATTAGACTCATTACAAGCGGTTCAAGAATATGCCCTACACTATCTCAAACAATTAACCCAAGCAGGTAAATATCAATTAACTATTTGGCCTTATCATTCTATGTTAGGAGGCATTGGTCACGCCTTAGTCTCTGGAGTAGAAGAAGCTCTCTTTTTTCACAGCATAGCACGCATAGTTCCAACTCACTTTGAACTTAAAGGAAATAACCCTCTAACAGAGAATTATTCTGTTTTAAGTGCCGAAGTGCTACAAGGAACAGCAGGTGAAACTATCGCCAAGAAAAATTTAAAGTTAAGCAAAAAACTCTTAGAGTTCGATGCTATCATAATAGCAGGGCAAGCTAAAAGTCATTGTGTAGCTTGGACAGTCAAAGATTTGCTAAGAGAAATCCAACTAACAGACCCTCAACTTACCCAGAAAGTATATCTCCTCGAAGATTGTACCTCGCCAGTGGTTGTATCCGAAGAAATTGATTTTACTGAACAAGCTGAGGCAGCTTTTAAAAGCTTTTCTGAAGCCGGAATGCACTGTGTAAAATCAACCTTGCCACTAGCAGATTTTCCAGGACTGAAATTATAGTTTTTTACAGGAGATTGAGTAAAGGTGTTGCTTGAAGATTACGAAAATCAAACACAGACTATTGCTAAAGAATTACTAGAGACAACCCGCAAAACAAAAGGCTCTTTGTGGGGTAAAATGCAGCAGCAACTGCGGTTAGATGAAAAACTGCTAGACTTTGCCATGGCTAACCAAGGGCTAAGAGTGCAATTGTTCCGCTTTATTGACTGTCTACCTGCTTTGCGTAGTAAAACAGAAATTGCTCGTCATCTTCAACAATACCTCACAGATGCTTCAGTAGAGTTACCAGGTACTCTCAAAAGTCTGATGAACTTTACAGAACCTAACTCTCAACCTGCTAAAATAACCGCAGAGCTAGTCAGCAAAGCAGTAGAAACACTAGCCTTTAAATATATCTCAGGCGAAACCATCCAACAAGCACTCAAAACGATAGAACGTTTGAGGAAAGAGAAACAAGCCTTTACCCTAGACTTACTAGGAGAAGCAGTAATCAGTGAAAGTGAAGCTCAGGAGTACTTTAAAAAATATCTAGATTTACTAGAACAACTCAGCAGCGCTGCTAAAAGCTGGTCAAAAGTTCCAGAAATTGATCAAGCAGATAATCAATCGTTACCACAAGTTCAAGTATCTGTCAAGTTAACAGCCTTTTATTCTCAATTTTCAGCCATAGATCCAGAAGGAAGTCAAAGCAAAGTCTGTGAACCTATTCGGATACTCTTAAGAAAAGCAGAAGAATTAGGGGCAGCAATACACTTTGATATGGAACAGTATGCTTATAAAGACCTAACTATTAGCATATTAAAATCTCTATTGATGGAAGAGGAATTCCGCCATAGAACAGATCTAGGGGTAACCATACAGGGGTACTTAAAAAAATCAGAAAAAGACTTACAAGGCTGGATAGAGTGGGCTAAGATAAGAGGTAATCCGATCACAGTACGTCTAGTCAAGGGAGCTTACTGGGATCAAGAAACAATTAAAGCAGTCCAGAACCACTGGGAACAGCCAGTATACAACCAAAAAGCCGCTACAGATCTCAACTTTGAAAGCTTAACTCAAATATTATTAGAAAACCATGAGTATCTCTATGCAGCCATAGGATCACACAATGTCAGATCTCAAGCAAAAGCCTGTGCAATAGCCGAAAAACTGCAGATACCGCGTCGTCGCTTTGAGTTACAAGTACTCTACGGGATGGGCGATGATCTAGCCAAAGCGCTAGTTAAAAGAGGCCATAGAGTCAGGGTTTATGCTCCATATGGTAGACTATTACCAGGCATGGCCTATTTAATACGTCGTCTTTTAGAAAATACCGCTAATAGCTCATTCCTTAAACAAGACTTAGAAGGACGCTCCATAGAAGATCTAGTCGCACCGCCAGTTGTAAGACCAGAAAAACAGCAGACACACTCTACAGCCTTTGTCAATGCCCCAGATGTAGACTATTCCCAAGTTAACCTACGCTATCAGGCAGAAAAAGCCCTAGCCAAAGTAAAAGGAAGCCTTGGTAAAACATATTTACCCTGGATCAATGGCGAGTATGTCCCAACAGAGACGATCATTGACTCCCAAAACCCTTCAAACCCTCAAGAGATAGTAGGAAAAGTTGGACTAATTTCCCTCTCTCAAGCAGAAAATGCTCTAGAAGGAGCTAAAAAAGCCTTTGTAGGGTGGAAAAACACACCAGCCCTAACCAGAGCTAATATACTGCGCAAGGCTGGGGATCTGATGGAAGAAGGTCGCTATGAACTCTCAGCTTGGATAGCTTTAGAAGTAGGAAAAGTCTTACCCCAAGCAGATGCAGAAGTATCAGAAGCAATAGACTTTTGTCGCTACTATGCAGCAGAAATGGAAAGACTAGAACAGGGAGTTATACTTGATGTAGTAGGAGAAACTAACCGTTATATCTATCAACCGCTTGGTATAGCTTTAGTTATATCCCCCTGGAATTTTCCACTCGCTATTACCACAGGAATGACAGTCGCAGCCTTAGTAGCAGGAAACTGTACCTTACTTAAACCAGCAGAAACCTCCTCAGTTATCGCAGCCAAACTAGTAGAAATTCTTAGAGAAGCAGGTATACCGCCAGGAGTTCTCCAGTTTGTTCCAGGTAGAGGGTCACAGGTGGGAGACTACATGGTCAAACATCCTGATGTAAATTTGATCGCCTTTACAGGATCAAGAGAAGTCGGATGTAATATCTATGCAGAAGCAGCCAAACTCAGAGCAGGACAAAAACACCTCAAACGAGTAATAGCTGAAATGGGTGGCAAAAATGGCATCATTATTGATGAGAGTGCCGACCTAGATCAAGCAGTAGCAGGAGTAGTCTTCTCTGCCTTTGGTTACAGTGGACAGAAATGCTCAGCAGCATCCAGAGTGATTGTGCTAGAATCAGTATATGAAACCTTCGTTAACCGTTTAGTAGAAGTCACAAACTCACTGAATATAGGACAAGCAGAGGAGCCAAGTACGACCATAGGCCCGGTTATCGATGCTAGGTCACAAGCCCGTATTTTAGAATACATAGAAAAGGGCAAACTTGAAGGCAATTTAATTCTTTCTAGGGAAGTACCCACAACAGGCTATTTCATACCCCCAACTATTATTAAAGATGTCCCCCCAGAAGCAACTATTGCTAAAGAAGAAATATTTGGACCTGTTTTAGCCGTTATCCCAGTTAAAGACTTCGATCAAGCTCTTAAAGTAGCAAACAGTACAGACTATGCCCTGACTGGTGGACTATACTCACGCACACCTGAAAATATAGAAAGGGCAGCGAGAGAATTTGAAGTCGGGAACTTCTACATCAACCGAAGTATTACAGGCGCAATAGTATCACGTCAACCCTTTGGAGGCTTTAAACTCTCAGGTGTAGGCTCCAAAGCAGGCGGACCAGACTATCTGCTCCAGTTTCTAGAACCCCGTCATATCAGTGAAAATATTCAACGTCAGGGCTTTGCGCCTATTGAGGGTGCAGAATGAGCAATAAAGGGGTTACAACTAAATTTATACAGCTTTCAATCTGTTTTTTAAGCAATGACATCCGATATCTTACAAGCCTCTTATGAGTCCGAGTTTCCCACCGAAACCAAAAGTCTAGAAACCCTTTCGGAGATTTCTTTACTACATGGCAATAACGGCAATTCGTACTCCTCAGTCCGTACTATTATTGAAAAGCTCCGACAAACTCTAGAAAATCATCGAGGTGAACGTCAAATAATCCTGACCCAAGACTTCCCAGATCCTGATGCCCTTTCTAGTGCCTGGGCTTATCAATTAATCGCTCAACAGTATGATATAGAAAGTGATATCGTCTACGCAGGAACACTATCTCATCAGGAAAATATCGCTCTAGTCCGTTTGACAGGAGTACCCGCCAAACGCTGGACAATACAGACATTCAAAGAGCAAGACCTATCTCAGTATCAAGGCTGTGTCCTAGTAGATGGTCAGGGAACCAATAGTCAACTCTTCCCACTCATCAAACAGGCTCATCTACCTGTTGTAGTGGTGATAGACCATCACAGCAAGCAGGGAGACCTGCAGAGTGAATTTATCGACATACGGACTCATGTGGGTTCAACAGCAACCCTTCTAACCCAATATATCCAGTCAGGCCTCCTGCAATTTAATACTAGTAACAACATTCATATCAAATGTGCCACCGCCTTGATGCACGGGGTACGCTCTGATACAAACCAACTTAAGCAGGCCCAAGAAATAGACTTCTTGGCTGCAGCCTATCTCAGTAGGTTCTATGATGCGCAATTACTTAATTCTGTTCTCTGTTCAGCCCGTTCTCGCCGCGTGATGGATGTCATTGAACGCGCGCTCTCTAAACGGATGATTAAAAATAACTTCACTATCGCCGGGGTTGGTTATTTACGTTACGAGGATAGAGATGCTATACCCCAAGCAGCAGACTTCTTGGTCACAGAAGAGAATATACATACTGCAGTAGTCTATGGAATTGTCCATGATGAAGATGATGAAAGAGAGTTAGTAATTGGCTCATTAAGAACAAATAAACTAACTCTTGATCCAGACGAATTCATTAAAGAAGCCTTTGGACAAGACAGTCATGGTCGTTTCTTCGGAGGCGGACGCTATATGGCAGGAGGCTTTGAGATACCCCTAGGCTTTTTAGGCGGCTTCAATGAGAAAGCTGACTATGCTAAGCTCAAATGGGAAGTACTAGATCTACAAATTAAACAGAAATTATTACGTCTAGTTAATCCAGATGACGATATACTGCATCGTTAGAGTACAGTATGGATCAAGCACGTCAGATTAAGATAAGCAAATTTCTGAGTAAACATCTAAGGCATAGTCCAGAAAAGCTAGGACTTAGTTTAAGTCCTGGGGGGTGGGTAGCAGTGGATGAATTACTAGCTGATTGTACTAAACGTGGGTTTCTCATAACTCGCACCCAACTAGAACAAGTGGTGGCTAATAATGATAAACAGAGATTTTCTTTTGACCAAAATAGAACTAATATCCGTGCCAATCAAGGACATAGTGTAGAAGTAGATTTACAACTAGAACCACAAACTCCACCTGAAGTTCTCTATCATGGGACAGGGGAACACTCAGTAGAGTCAATTCTCAAATCAGGATTGATTAAGATGGCACGGCACCATGTTCATTTATCTAAGGATCTCCAAACAGCGCTTAAAGTTGGGAGAAGGCATGGTAATCCGGTAGTCTTGAGTATTGATACAACAGGTATGCTAGAAGCAGGATTTACCTTTTATTGTTCAGCTAATGGAGTTTGGCTAGTTGATCATGTTCCAGCAAACTATCTACAGGTCATCTCAATTCTTTAAACTTCTAGGATCTAAAACATCCCTTAAGCTATCACCTAAAAGATTAAAAGCTAAAACAGTCAGACTGATTAAAATAGTAGGTGGCCAAATTAACCAAGGTTGCAGGACAATAACAGAGGCATTACTAGCCAAAGATAACAGATTACCCCAACTAGGATCAGGCTGTTGAATTCCTAAGCCTAGAAAACTCAGAACCGACTCAGCAACAATAAAACCAGGTATCGATAAGGTTGCTGAGATAATAATATAACTGGCAGTCTGGGGTAAAATGTGCTTAGTGATAATATATAAAGGCTTCGCACCCATGGCCTTAGCTGCTTGAATAAATGACTCTTCTTTAAGAGATAAAACCTGTCCTCGGATCACTCTAGCTAATCCTGACCAACTGATCAAAGAGGTAATCAAAACAATCAGTAAAAAACGTTGAGTACTACTTAAGCCCGGTGGGAGTACTGCGGCTAAAGCTACTAAAAGATATAAGCCGGGAATAGTCATCAATATCTCCACTAACCGCATCAAAGAAGCATCAATCCAGCCCCCAAAATAGCCAGATATCCCGCCTATAAGCATCCCCAAAGGAAAAGAAATCAAAATACCAATTAGCCCAACAAATAAGCTAACTCTGCCACCATATAACAGTCTACTGAATTGATCACGACCTTGTTCATCTGTTCCTAAAAGATTTAATCTAGCTGGACTATCTACCCCAAAAAGATGACGGTCGAAAGTAAAACCCAAAATATTGTAACTAGTTCCTTGAAACCATAAACTAATAAAAGAAGGAGATTTTAAATTTCTTTTTAGTTCCCTCTCTCCTGTTTGGGGATCAGTTGGACTTTGAGTGGTAGGATAAACAAAAGGTAAGCTTAACCCTCCTGCTGCATTTCTCCAATGAATCTGGGTTGGGGGTAAAAGTGAGCCGTCTTTTTGTCCACTATAAGCATCATAAGGGGCGATAAAATCTGCTCCAATAACACTGATATAGAGTGTTAAAAGAATTATTGCGCCTAAACGGGCTAGTGAGTTTTC
>CASBQB010000381.1 GCA_949127655.1 Chroococcales cyanobacterium PMM_0086
ATACAGCTTGTGATTGAGCGTTATACCCTGCCCGAAATGGGCGACCTTTGGACAGAACATTATAAATTTAAGACTTGGCTAGATGTTGAAATAGCCGTTTGTCAAGCGCAAGCAGAATTAGGCTATATACCTAGTTCTGCAGTAGAAGAAATTAAGGCTAAGGCTAATTTTGAACCAGCACGAATCTTGGAAATAGAGGCCGAGGTTCGCCATGATATGATTGCCTTTCTCACCAATGTTAATGAATATGTTGGAGAGTCAGGACGTTATATTCATCTAGGATTGACTAGTTCTGATGTTCTAGATACAGCCCTAGCTCTGCAGTTAGTAGCCAGTCTAGATTTAATCTTGGAAGCTGTAGAAGCTTTAACCCAGACTATTCGCCAACAAGCTAAAGTGCATCGTCAAACAGTTATGGTAGGGAGATCACATGGTATTCATGCAGAACCCATCACTTTTGGCTTTAAGTTAGCTGGTTGGTTAGCAGAAGTGTTACGCAATCAAAAACGATTAAAAGAGGTACAAAAAGAAATCGCTGTTGGTAAGATTTCTGGTGCGGTGGGAACCTATGCGAACATAGACCCCCAAATAGAGGCTTTAACCTGCCAAAAATTAGGCTTAAAACCTGATACAGCTTCTACCCAAGTCATTTCTAGGGATCTTCATGCTAACTTTGTTCAACAGATAGCCCTTTTAGCTGCTTCTATTGAACGCTTTGCGGTGGAGATTCGCAATTTACAAAGAACTGATGTTCTAGAAGTTGAGGAATACTTCGCGCCTGGCCAAAAAGGTTCTTCAGCGATGCCGCACAAGAGAAACCCTATCCGTTCTGAACGTTTGACAGGGATCGCCAGAATGATCAGATCTTATGCTGGGACTGCTTTAGAAAATGTTGCTCTTTGGCATGAAAGAGATATCTCTCATAGTTCAGTAGAGCGGGTAATGTTACCGGATACCTGTATCTTAATTCACTTCATGTTAAAAGAAATTACAGACTTGATCGAAAATCTTCTAGTCTATCCTGAGAACATGAAGCGAAATATGAATGTCTATGGGGGGGTGATCTTTAGTCAGAGAGTCCTGCTTTCTTTAGTAGCTAAAGGATTGACTAGAGAGGATGCTTATAAGATTGTACAGTCTGCGGCTCATCAAGCCTGGAATCAACTTAATGGCAATTTCTATGAGTTAATTAGTCAGAATGAGCAAGTTAAACAATACCTCAACACCGAAGAGATTGACTCCTGTTTTAATCCTGAACATCACCTGCAGAATTTAGAGCATATCTACCAGGGTTTAGGAATATAATCTCAATAAAAAGCCCTTCTCTCATATGGGAGAAGGGTTAGGGGTGTTGACCGCAGGGCAGCCCATGGGCGTAGCCGCCCGTAGGGTAGGGTGGGTAGTAAAAAAATTAGCTTTCTTTGCTTAAAAACTCTTGAACTTGACCGATAGCTGCTTTAGCAATATTGAATAATGCCCAAGAACCAGCAATCAGAAGGGGGCTAACTACAATCAGAATTCGCCAATCGATATCCATATCTTATAACGTCCTAGATAAAAACTTTCTCAAGTCTATATATATCCTATCACGGGGCCTTTGTGAAGCCCAAATCATTGCCCTTTCCTGCATGAACTAAAGCTAGTTTCTGATAATTTTGAGCATGGGTAATCAAGTCGGCCACTTCTTCAGTAGTCAAGCTTCGTACTACTCTAGCGGGAATACCTACAGCTAAGGATTGTGCAGGGATATCTTTAGTAACCACAGAACCAGCACCAATCATACTTCCTGCCCCAATTGTTACCCCATTTAATATAATAGAACCTATCCCAATTAAACAGCCATCCTCAATTTGTGCTCCATGAATAACAGCCCGATGTCCTACGGTTACATAGTCTCCTAACTTGGTTATCTGACCAGGATCACCATGTAAAATGCAACCATCTTGAATATTAGTATAGACTCCAATTTCAATCCGTTCTACATCGCCACGTAAAACAGCACCATACCAAACACTTGATCCCTCTCCTAAAAAAACTTCACCAATTACTGTCGCGCATAGAGCGACAAAAGCTGCAGCCGAAAGATCAGGATCTGCCCAAAAAGTAGGATTTTGCATAGATTAAATCTAAAATGAAATATAAACACATAGAATCATTCAGCATCCTCTCCTTTGTCTAGTTTAGAAGATTTGTTCCGGGTAAATGCCCAATTCTCGCAATTTAACTGCTCTTTCTCGTTCTATTTCTGCTCTTTCTCCTTCCTGAGTATAAGTTATTGAAATAAGATCACTTTATGATACGCACTCTCATCCCTTAGATTAAAACCTGATTAAAACAAACTTTTAATGAAAATTATGGTCAAAATACCTGATTTTTTCCTATAGTATTTTTTTTTCCAAATTAAAATAAGAGCATTAGGGTTGAAGTAAGGAATTTAAAGTTGGTTGTCTTAAAAAAAGCCATTACCTTAGTACACAAATAAGATAAGCGCTCTGCAATTTTAGAACAGTTTTTAATTTAATTTTTGACCAAACAAACTAAGTCCAAAATAAAGCCTTGATTAGCTTTAAGGGTCCTCTTCAATAGATAAATCTTACCAATCAATTATTGTCTCAGACAAGCAAAATGTAAATAAGGCAAAAATCAGAGCATGGAAAGGGCAACAGAGACAGTTACAGAAAATAACAAAAGACTAGAAATCAACGCATCAAGGCAATTTGTCCCTTGGTTAGCTCAGCAGAATCTCAGTTTTGCCTTTACCACCTACCAAGCAGGAAAAATCTTCTTCATCGGTTTACAACCCAGTGGACAACTCTCCGTCTTTGAGAGAACCCTAGATAGATGTATGGGTCTATATGCAGAAGGTAGCAGCCTCTACATCAGCACCCTCTATCAGTTGTGGAGATTAGAAAACAGTCTCCAGAGCGGCGAAGTGTATCAAGAATATGATGCTTACTATGTTCCCCAGATGAGCTATGTCACAGGAGACTTAGACATCCATGACATCACCGTGGGAGAAGAAGGACTAATCTTCGTCAATACTTTATTTAGCTGTCTAGGTACTGTTTCACCCACTCATAGTTTTATTCCCCTTTGGAAACCTCCCTTTATTTCCAAAATAGCTGCAGAAGATAGATGTCACCTGAATGGTTTAGCAATGAGGGAGGGAAAAGCGCGCTATGTGACAGCAGTAAGTATGAGTGATCTAGCAGAAGGCTGGCGAGAACAAAGACAGACAGGGGGTTGTGTAGTGGATGTACAGAGTAACGAGGTGATAGCTACAGGTTTATCAATGCCCCATTCACCAAGGTATTACCAAGAGAAACTCTGGTTACATAATTCTGGTACAGGTGAATTTGGTCAGATTGATTTAGAGACAGGTGAGTTTATTCCAGTAGCCTTTTGTCCTGGTTACTTAAGAGGATTAGCATTTACAGGAGATTTTGCCCTAGTAGGATTATCAAAAGCCAGGGAAAATAAGACTTTTTCGGGTTTGCTTTTAAATGAAAGATTAATTAAAGAAAATGCCCAAGCAAGATGCGGGTTAATGGTAATTGATTTGCGCAGTGGGGATATTGTCCACTCTCTGAATATCGATGGGGTGGTCGAAGAACTTTACGACGTGGTGGTTTTACCGAGGATAAGAAGACCAATGGCTATAGGCTTTCGCAATGATGAGATCCGGCGCGTGATTAGTATCGGTGAGAAAATTTAACCAACAATAAGGAGATTTAATTATGACTTTTCCAGCAGTATTTGAGCTTTCTACACTCGATGGTACCAACGGCTTTGCTATCAATGGTCTTAATGCTAATGACTGTTCAGGCTCTTCTGTAAGCAGTGCAGGGGATGTCAATGGTGATGGTATAGATGACCTGATTATCGGGGCATTTCGTGCC
>CASBQB010000382.1 GCA_949127655.1 Chroococcales cyanobacterium PMM_0086
ATCTTTCTGTTTTAGGCGAAGGGGAATCAAAACCTTTTGACATAATAACTTAGGGTGAGGGAGTGTTTCTTTTTTCCTTTAGCACATTATGTCACTTTTTTTCTTGCGCTTACCCTGGATTGTTTAGGTAAGAGAGCTAGTTTATTAAAAAAAGCTTTTTGCCCTGAAACTAATCTAGTTTAGGTTTAGAGTTATCTAGGACTTGATTACAGCTAAAATATTTTTCATTAATGCGAGTTTCTACTGATTGACAATCTGAGAAAATTTAATATAATCAAATTAGGTAAAAGAAAAATTATAAGGTCAAACATTTATCGTGAGTTAGTGTTTTTACCTAACATATGTTTGAAGTTGCTATCTACTAAATAATTACCGATGTCTAAGAATAACTCTCAGGCTCTCAAGACCTTATTCAGCGGTGTTTGTAATTCTTGGTGAGCGGAAACGCAAATCATATTTTTTTGTTGTTATTTACAAATTCATTACCCATGTCTAATAATCCTGAAAATTTCAACACTCCATTCGATGGTTCCGTATTATTAAGTAATGCAAATATACCTATGAACAGTTGTAGTTGTCCTTTTTGTACTGGAATACCTCCTTTTGATCCAAACCTAGTAGTAAAGAAAGGGCAAAGATCGTTAATATCTTCAACCACTAATGTTTTAGACTTATCTCAAACTTTCTCATTAAATAGTTTATCAAGTGCTAACCACACTATTTATCTAGATTTTACCGGACATACTACACTTGACACACTGTGGAATATATACTATCCAAATGCCTCTATAGTTACACCAGTATATGATACAGATGGCAACAGATCTACTTTTAGTCCAGGTGAGTTACAAGCAATTCAAGAGATTTGGCAGAGAGTATCAGAAGACTTTGCCCCGTTTAATGTCAATGTAACAACCCAAGAACCAACGGATATTAATGATCTAATTAAAGCTGATGCTGCAGATACTCGCTGGGGTGTGCGTGTAGCTATTGGGGGTAGTAGCAATGATTGGTATAGACAATCAGCAGGTGGAGTGGCTTTTGTTGGGTCTTTTAATTACAGCAATGATGCTCCAGTTTTTGTATTTCCTAATCAACTAGGTAATGGAAACCCAAAATATACAGCAGAAGCTGCCTCACATGAAATTGGGCACTCACTAGGTCTCAATCATGATGGCAGTCCTACCAGTGGGTATTACTATGGTCATGGTCAGGGTGAAACTGGTTGGGCACCTATTATGGGAGCGGGGTATTATCAGAATCTCACTCAATGGAGTAAAGGTGAATATACTGGTGCTAATAACCATCAAGATGACTTAAGCATTATCACTACTCAAAATGGTTTTGGCTATAGAGTAGATGACGTAGGTAATACTACTAGTACTGCTAAGGCTTTGACTATTAACGGTAATTCTGTTAGTGGTCATGGGATTATTGAACAAAACACTGATGTAGACTTTTATAGTTTTACGACAAGTGCTGGACTAATTGATTTAAACATTAATCCTGCGCCTATCGGACCCAATTTAGACATCAAAGTCGAGCTATATAATGAGAATGGTCTGCTCTTACTATTTTCTAATCCATTAGAGCAACTATCTGCAAGCATTCGTAGCAATCTTAGTGCAGGTATTTATTATCTAAAAATTGATGGAGTAGGGAAAGGAGATCCTCTTGGCACTGGCTATACAGACTATGGTAGTTTGGGTCAGTACTTTATTAGCGGTACTATTTCTACCAATATTGGAACAATATTACCCACTATATCTATTAACGATGTAACTCTTACAGAAGGAAATACAGGTACAAGTAATGCCACCTTTACAGTAAGTTTATCTGCTGCAGCAACATCTAATGTCACAGTCAACTATACTACAGCAGATGGAACAGCAACAGCAGGCAGTGACTACACCACAACCTCAGGTTTAGTTACCTTTACCCCTGGTCAAACTACTCAGACTATAACTGTACCTGTTATTGGGGACACAATAGTTGAACCAAATGAGACCTTCTTCGTAAATCTGACAACTCCTACTAATGCTACCATTGCCGATAATCAAGGTATTGGAACCATCATTAATGATGATAATGCAGGCACACCAACCCTTTCTATCAACGATGTAACTCTTACAGAAGGCAATAGTGGGACAAGTAATGCCACCTTTACAGTAAGTCTAGCCTCTGCAGCAACATCTAATGTCACAGTCAACTACGCTACAGCTAATGGAACAGCAACAGCAGGCAGTGACTACACCACAACCTCAGGTTTAGTTACCTTTACCCCTGGTCAAACTACTCGTACTATAAATGTACCTGTTATTGGCAATACCGTATCTGAAGCAGATGAAACCTTTAGTGTAAATTTAACAACTCCCACCAATGCCACAATTGCCGATAATCAAGGTATTGGAACCATCATTAATGATGATTTGCCTACCCTCATCATTAATAATGTATCCATAATCGAAGGAAATAGTGGGACAAATCATGTAAATTTTACAGTTTTCTTATCAGGTCTCAATACGAAAACAGTAACAGTCAACTATGCTACAGCCAACGGAACAGCCACAGCAGGCAGTGACTACAATAGTGCTTCTGGCTTGGTTACTTTTACCCCTGGTCAATTTACTCAAACTATCAGCGTACCTGTTATTGGGGACACAGTAGTTGAACCGAATGAAACCTTCTATGTCAATCTGCTTGGCGTGACTAATGCAGTGATCTCTGATAATCAAGGGATAGCTAGTATTACTAATGATGACGTAGCAGGTGTACAGAGTTTGTCTGGCATAAATAGTACTATAGGTGTTTCTATTACGGATGCAAGCATTGTTGAAAAAAATAGTGGGACGACTAATGCTATCTTTACAGTAAGTCTATCTGCTGCAGCTACTTCTAATGTCACACTTAACTATGCCACAGCAAATGGAACGGCTACAACAGAGAGTGATTATCTCAGTGCATCTGGTCGATTAACCTTTAGTCCAGGTGAAACCAGCCAAACCTTGCATATACCTGTATTAGGAGATACCGTACCTGAACTAAATGAAACCTTCTTTATTAATCTTAGAGGCATCAGCCATAATGCAATATTAACTGATTCTCAAGGTATCGGAACTATCCTTAATGATGACTTAGCTGCATCTGTTGGATTACCAAATTTATCTAACTCGAACCTAATAAGCGTTTAACCTGTTCATACTCTCATCTAAAAGATTTCTATTCAATTGTCGGGTGTTCTCTTTTTCCAATACCTGACAATTGAACAGACTACCAAATATAGATTTTTAAAGGAATATATAATGTGAAAGAAATAGAACTACTAATATTTGATTTGGATGGAGTAATTACCAGTGAAACACGATATTGGAATACCGCTCGCTTAACGGTTTGGGAAATCTTTACAAGCCCTGATTTTCTAGGAATAAAAGATTTTTTTTTTACTACTTCTATTAACTCTCCTAGTCAGGCTATTATACAGGGGAAGTCGATTATCTCAGATAGTTTCATTAAGGAACTAAAGCAACGCGCTGTTAACTCTAACTGGGATTTAACTTACTTTGTTGTCTGTCTTTACTTAATTAGTATTTTACCTAATATTTTTCTTAAACAAGAAATAAAAAACTTATCTTCTTTGCAGAAACAACTACAATTTA
The DNA here is from genome assembly GCA_949127655.1 of Chroococcales cyanobacterium PMM_0086. GTDB lineage: Bacteria > Cyanobacteriota > Cyanobacteriia > Cyanobacteriales > Microcystaceae > CAISPN01. The sequence goes on from CASBQB010000382.1 coordinate 3,657, forward strand.
TTAGTAAAAATTCACAAAAGACTCCTATCTCTGGAATCATAGAACAGTTTTGGCAAGAAACTCAATTTATGCAAGGTTCAGCAGTCAGTGATTATCTGATCCCCTTTTCTCAAAAAGTTATTGGTTCAGATTTAGCTGATTTTCTCTGTTTAGATGAATTGTGGCAACTTTGTTATGATCTATTTCAAGCTTGGTATCAAGGAAAAAAAGGTTATCTGCTTCCCGATGATCAAACAGTCCTAAAAATAGAAAAAATACAAGAAATTCTAGCTACTCTCTCCCAACACTATGACCTAGGTATCGCAACAGGAAGACCAGGCCAAGAAGTAATAGAACCATTAACCAAGTTAGATATCTTAAAGTATTTCAATCCTCAACGTATTGTCACCTATGACGAGGTATTAGAAGCCCAAAAATACCTAAAAAACAAGATCAAGCTTGGTAAACCTCATCCCTTCATCCTTTATAAAGCTGTTTACCCTCAACTTACCCTTGAAGAAATACTACAAGCTGACTTTAATTTAAAAAACCCCGAAAAAGTAGCCTACATAGGCGACGCAGGTAGCGATGTAGTGGCAGCAAAAACAGCTAACTGTCTCTCTATTGGGGTTCTGACAGGCTTTTCTACTGCTGAAAGTTTACTGAATCTCGGTTGTGATATTATTGTACAAGATATCACTCATCTGATTGAAGTATTAAGATAGGTTAAGCTCTTGAAACGCTCTCTACATTCTCTAGTTAACCCACAACTTGATCATCTCAATTCTAGAACTTCTGGACTCTCTAAACCGATGCAGGCAGTGCGTTTAGATAAGGGAGAGTTACCCTTTCCCCCTTCATTGATAGTTATCCAAGCGATACAAGCAGCAATCCCCCAAATTAACCGTTATCCTGATTTGATGGGGGGGAAACTAAGACAGTCTCTCGCTAACTATACTAAAACTAAACCAGAACAGATATGTATCGGTAATGGTTCTGATGATTTGATAGAACTTATTTTAAAAGTGTTTGTGGCACCTGGAGATGAAGTTTTATTACCTCTCCCTACTTTTTTCGTCTATGAGTTTTCTACTATTGTTGTAGGTGGACAACCTGTTTTTGTCCCTAGAAATTTTGAATTTGATGTAGAAATAGAGGCAATAATCTCTAAAGTCACACCTAAAACTAAGGTAATTTTTCTAGCTAATCCTAATAACCCAACTGCCAATCTAATCTCCAGAGAAAAAATAATTTACCTTTTAAAACAGCTTGATTGTCTAGTAGTTATTGATGAATGTTA
>CASBQB010000383.1 GCA_949127655.1 Chroococcales cyanobacterium PMM_0086
CGACTTTTAGTATATTAACATGAGATATGTGTAAATTTGAAGACAAAAGCCATTTAAACTTCAAAAAACAGAAAAAATTCTCTAAAGGTTTTCTCTTGGCAATCTCAGCATCTCTTAAGTTTTCGCTCTTACACGCTGGTACAACTCTTCCATCACTTCTAGAAAAGAAGCGTCCTTCTGCCAAAAGGGGGGAAAATCACCACCTTTTTTAACGACAATAGCGGGAATATTGGTAGTTGAAATTGCTTCAATCGTTTGGGGTAATCGCTTTTCACTCAACCAGAAATCTTTAAGAGAACTTGGCTCGCTTAGGGGTACTTTTTCGGGTTGGGTATAGTAGGAAGTAACAGGTTCTATAGGGGTTTCTTCAGCCTCTAACGCCGAAGATAGAGCTTTTCCTAGGGGTGATTTAGCTAATTCTTGCTGTAGTTCTGAGCGCGAAATACCCCGCAATTCAAATAACAAGAAGGGATTTTGATCTAATTCTGCAGCGACAAGATAGTAAACTCCAGCAATGTGTTTACAAGGGTTTTCCCAATCTGCACAAGAACAAGTGGTCTTAAAATCCTCCTGGTTGTGAGGGAGTAAGTGTAGATTTAGATCAGTAAAGGCTTCTTCAATATTATCCGGTACCTCGTTCATTAAGAGCTTAGAAATTAAGCTAGCTTTTGAACCGAGGTAAGCAATCGCTTTTGACCAATCTGGAGCCGAAATTTGCTTAATTTCAATAGTTGTTTTGTAGAGAGGTTCCTTGTGAACGCCAAAATAGGGATTGATTGAACCTCTGACTTTTGCGCTAATTTTGTTATTAGTAATTTTATACTCTTGAATTTTGCCATTCCGAACATATGAACGTCCCCTTCCCAGTCTGTTCGATTCTGTAAAGTCCTCTAAGGTTTCGATGAATCGCTTACCCCACCAAGTTTTGCTAAAAGTTGTCATAATTTAGGTTTTCTCCTTAGATTATTTAGATCACTGTTTGTCGATTGAGAGAAATTAACTTTTTAAAACTATCATTATCGAGTTCTGTTAACCAAGATTCATCAGATCCGATAATTGCACTAGCGACCTTTTTCTTATCTTCAATCATTTGGTCAATACGCTCCTCTAATGTTCCTAGCGTGACAAATTTATGGACAAAAACATTTTTCTTTTGACCAATTCTAAAAGCGCGATCAGTTGCTTGGTCTTCTACGGCAGGATTCCACCAACGGTCAAAATGGAAGACATGATTAGCCCTAGTTAAAGTAATGCCAACCCCACCTGCCTTTAAAGACAGAACAAAGGCTGACGGTTCTGTTTGAGGATCTTGAAATTGACTGATCATTTGTTGACGTTTTTTCTGAGGTGTTCCCCCATGCAGGTAAAACGTATTATAGTGAAGATTATGTTTAAGATAATGTTGCAATGCTTCGGCAATTTCTGTAAATTGAGTGAAAATTAATAGGCTTTCTTGTTCAGCTATCACTTCTTCTAACATCTCTCCTAACCGTTCTAATTTGTGGGAACGTTCTGGAGTAAACTCACTGTTATCCTGTAAAAATTGCCTTGGATGATTGCATATTTGCTTAAGTTTCATCAAGGTAGAAAAAATTAATCCCTTGCGTTGTATTCCTTCTGCCTCTTCTAGTTGTTCAATGACGTTTTTTACTACAGCTTCATAGAGGGAAGCTTGTTCTTTGGTTAAGTTACAATACTGTTTATGCTCAACTTTGGCGGGTAAGTCCTTAATAATTTGTTTGTCAGTTTTCAGCCTTCTTAAGATAAAAGGTTGAATGAGTTTTTTTAAAACAGTCGATTTAAGCTTGTCATTCTCTTTCTGAATAGGAATTTCAAATGACTTACGAAACTGCGTTTCTTTTCCTAAATAACCTGGGTTGAGAAAGTTAAAAATTGACCATAAATCCAATAATCTGTTTTCGACTGGGGTTCCTGTTAAAGCTATGCGGTGTTTAGCTTGTAGGTTTAAAATAGCTTTAGTTTGTGCAGTTTTGGGATTTTTAATATTCTGTGCTTCATCTATGACAACACGGTGCCAAGTGAGACTATTTAAAAGTTTACTATCCTTTCTAGCTAAGGTATAAGAAGTTATTAGTATATCATGTTCTAAACTGGTGGTTTTAAATATTTCTTCTTCTTGCATTCTATTAGTACCATGATGGACAATTACCTTTAAGTGAGGAGCAAATTTTTCTATTTCTTTATACCAGTTACCGACAACAGATGTAGGTGCAATTAATAGAGTAGGTAAGAGAGATTCTGCTGCTGCCTCTCTTTCTATTACTAAAGATGCAATTACTTGTATAGTTTTACCAAGTCCCATATCATCAGCGAGACAGCCATTTAATCCTAATTTTTCCAGGTATTGAAGCCAAGAAACACCCCGTTTTTGATATTCCCTGAGTGTCCCTTGTAATAGTGCGGGATTATCAATAGGTTCAAGACGGCTAGGATCATCTAAGTTAGCCATCATGGCAGTTAAACTTTCGTCTGTTTCAATTTCAAGTTCCTCTTCTGAAGCTTTCTGCATTAATTCTAAGAGGGTTAGTTCTGGCTTTTCGTATTGATTTTTCTGCCAGAAATCTAACATCTCTTGCATCTTAGCTTGGTCTAATTCCATCCACTGGCCTCGAAATTTAACCAGAGGAGTTTTAGAATTGACTAATTGATCCCATTCTCCTTTACTAACTGCTTGGCCGCCGATGGCTAATTCATATTGATATTGGATCAGGTTATCTAATTGAAAATAGCCCTTTCCTGTTGCGGTGGGAACAGATTTTTTAGAGGATGCTTTGAGACGAATTTTAGCTCTTTTACGACCTTGGGGTGTCCACCAAGCAGGTACAATTACTTTATAATCGGCATCTTCTAAGATCCAAGCACTCTCAGAGAGAAAGGTGAAGGCTTCTTCTATGCTTAAAGAAAGTTCAATCGGTTTATCGGTTTCTAAGCCTCGCCAAATAAGAGGATATATTCTGGCAGAATAGCCTAAATTTAAGAGTAATTGTTTTTCAAAGTCGCTGCCAAATTGTTCTTGAAAATTAGTTTTATTTGTCTCATCCAGTTGCCAATAATCATCTAAGTTGAGTTTTAAAGAAGGGTCTTGTTTTAAGGAAACTAGAAATTTTAAAGACCAATCATTGGGGTCTGTTTCTGAGGCTTCTTGTAGTTGAAAACAGAGATGAAAGGCTGCATTATTTTGAGCACCAATCAGCTTTTGTTTCCAAGATTGCCATTTTTTATATTCTTCTAAAGCAGCCTCATCTGTCCAAGGTTCCTTAGAAGTTTGGGAGGACAGACAGCCTTGCAGGAGTTTTGAGTCTGTCAGTTTTTTTTCAAAAGTAGCAGGGATAGGAGTACTAGTAACAATTTCATTGAGCAGACATTCTGAAAAATGTCGTAAGAGAGTTTCTTTCTGGTAAAATTCTAGGGGTTCGCTGGCAGTTTCTAAACCTGAAGTACAAGCGAGGGGCAGATAATCAATATAGTGTTTAATATTCGATTCATAGGCATGAGAAATTATTTCCCAAGTTGGATATATTTCATAAGATTGAGTTGTCTTTTTACTCTTTCCTATTGTTGTTGATAATTCTCGATATTTTAAGGCGGGGATGTATTGATCTTTGAGCAGAATTTGCTTAAAGGATTGGCTGTAATGATACCAGAATAATAAATCAGCACCTATTTGAATGTCAAAGATATTGTAGAGGGATAAGAAATGAATGTCGTTGAGGATTTTAATTACTGGAGTGACTCGATAACAGTCAATTGCCCAAATTTTCCATAAAAAGTTAGTCTCTGGGGGTTCTATTTCGAGGTAGCGGGTTAATTCGAGTGAGGGTAAAGGTTCGTTTTCGGTGCTGGGAAGGATAAAATATTTAGTAGTTATATTCTGGCTGAGTGTACCATATTTAGGTGCTGGAATGCCTAATTCTTTACTTAGGACATTTGATAATTCATTTTTGCTTAATTGTCTAGGATGATAGTTGTCTGACTGGTTTTTTTGCCTTTTTTGCGGAGCATCTGTTTCACACCAGAGATAAAACCCACCTAGTCGAATAAAGTCATTTCCTGATTTAGGAATCCAGGTGCCGTGAAGAATTTTCATAGACACAACATTAATTTTCTATAAGAATTAAACAATTTGAAGCAATTGCCTACTAAGCCGATTGTTTTAGCTTTCTATGATGTTATTTTAGCAAATTGCTTGGATATCTTGCAAGCGTTCGGTTTTACCTTAATAGACTGTAGAGAAATTTGTATTAATTATGTACTTAGAATATCTCTTATCATAGTCATAAGAAAATAGTTAGTTGCAAAAAGATTGGTTATAGTCTATGATAAAAGACAAGCAATTGATTATAGTCTATGGAGTTTCTCGGAAATTAAAAGAATATAGTAATTGCTCAAACATTTCTAGAATAACTGCTTAAGTAAAGTCATTCTCTGGTTTCATTTAGACCTAAAGAGTAATTATGGAAGCTTAGTCAGTTAGAATGATTTAATTAATCTCCAGTTCTTTAAGATCTTTTAACACCGATAAATATGTTGTTTAATGGCCTATCGCATACCCTTTGGCTAGTGCCTTGCTATGCCTTTGCAAGCACCCTCTTAACGCTGTTTTGGACTCCTGCCTTTATCCGTAAAACCGGTCCACGTCCAGCAGGTTATGTCAGTTTATTGCTGACCCTAGTTGGATTCTTGCATAGTGTCTTAGCCTTTAGCTATTTGGCAAATCATGGTACTGAAACATTATCTTGGAGTTGGTTGTCTGCAGCAGATCTGCAAATATCTCTAGATTTTCAGTTCTCAGCAATTAATGCAGGTGCTCTAATTGTGATAACTGGATTAAACCTACTGGCTCAAATTTATGCTATTGGTTACATGGAGATGGACTGGGGATGGTCTAGATTTTACTCCTTACTTAGTTTATTTCAAGCAGGACTGTGTCTTCTAGTGATCTGTAATGATCTATTCTTTAGCTATGTCATCTTAGAAATCTTAACGCTAGGAACGTACCTTTTGATAGGACTATGGTTTAATCAATCTCTGGTTGTAACAGGTGCTAGAGATGCTTTTCTAACTAAAAGGATAGGAGATTTAATCTTACTGATGGGGGTTGTGGCACTGCTGCCTTTAGCCCATACTTGGAATTATGATCAATTAGCTATTTGGGCGGCTGACTCCCCAATTAATTCCACCACAGCCACTTTATTATGTCTCTCCTTAATAGCAGGTCCTCTAGGTAAATGTGCTCAATTTCCCCTGCATCTTTGGTTAGATGAAGCAATGGAAGGGCCGATACCTGCAACCATTCTGCGTAATACTGTTATAGTCTCAAGTGGAGCTTGGGTATTAGTTAAACTGCAGCCAATTTTCGCTCTTTCGCCTGTTGCTGATACAGTGATGATTAGTATAGGTGCAGTCACAGCAGTAGGGGCTTCTTGTATAGCTATTGCACAAATTGATCTTAAGCGTTCCCTGTCATATTCAGTGAGTGCCTACATGGGCTTAATTTTCATCGCTGTAGGGACAGGACAAACACAAACAGCCCTCACCCTTTTACTAACCTATGCTGTTGCTATGGCGCTTTTAGTAATGGTGGTGGGCGGCATTATTTGGAATACAGTTACGCAGGATCTAACGCAATATGGGGGACTGTGGTCACGTCGTCCGATCTCTGGAATTTGTTATCTAATAGGTAGCTTATCTTTAGTTGCTTTTCCACCTCTAGGCGGCTTTTGGGCGCTCAGTGAGATGGTTTCTCATCTTAATCCCTTGTTAGCAGGGGTAGTCTTAGTAGTCAATGGGTTAACAGCTTTCAGTGTAATTCGGGAATTCTGTCTGATGTTTGGTGGTGCAATTAAACCAATGACAGTACGTTCAGCAGAGGCTTTGTGGCCTTTGGTTGTACCGACAGTAACACTAGCAGGGGTTGCTTTACATCTTCCGTTACTATTACAGACATTCAACTTAATTATTCCAGTAGCACTACCTTTGACTATGGCCCTGACTCTTTCTAGTTTAATCGGTGGTGGACTAGCTGCTTATCTCTATCTCAATGAGCAAATTCCTAAACCTCTAACTTGGGTACCTCAAGGTTTAAGAGACTTCTTTGCTTATGA
>CASBQB010000384.1 GCA_949127655.1 Chroococcales cyanobacterium PMM_0086
CAGATAAGTCCCAAACCCTAGAACCAAAGAGGCGTAAAGTTTCTCAAGTCAATCAGGGAGTAAACACAAAGCAGTTGACGCTATTTGACTACGGTTAACTACGTTTGCTGTGTATCTCAACCAACCAGTCATCAGAGGTTCTTTTAAAGCTTGCCATTCCTCCTCCCCTGTAGAAGGTAAAGAAATGGGGATGTTATAAGGATCACTCATTAATTCCTGCCTTTATTTTACGCATCTCCACCTCTTCTTTATGATTGTTACGCCAATAGACTAGTTTTTCTAAACCTTCTCTGAGTGTAACTTGAGCTTTGAAGTTAAGTTCTGTTTCGGCTTTTTTGGGACAACCTACCCTATTTTTAACGAAGGTCTGACCACCTGGTTCATAATGGATTTTTAAATCTGAGCCTGTTACTTCTAAAATAAGTTCTGCTAACTCTTTGATGGTGGTTCTAATGCCTGTTCCTACATTGTAGAATCTATCGGTAGCTGCTGCTTTCATTGCACAGACATTTGCTCTGCCACAGTCCCCTACATAAATAAAATCATAAGCTTGGGTACCATCTCCATAGACTACTGGAGGTAGTCCCTTATCTAAACGGTCTAAAATTTTCATAATTACCGCAATATAAGCCCCTTGATAGTCTTGTCGTGGTCCATATACATTCATATAGCGCAGACCAACATAATCTAAATGTTTTTCTGTTCCCTTGTAGCGATGGTGTAGAGAACGACACATATGTTCACCTGCAATTTTAGTTGCACCGTAAAAGGTGACATTGTTATAAGGATGGTCTTCTGTCATGGGTTCTTCTACAGCGTCTCCATAAACTGAAGCAGAAGAGGAGTAGACTAGACGTTTTACCTCATTATTTAAGCAAGCTTCCAACACATTGAAGGTTCCAGCTATATTGACTTCAAAAGCGGAACGAGGAAAATCATGACAATGTAGCAACCAAAGGGCGGCAAAATGAAACACCCCATCTATACCCTTCATTGCTTGATCAAGGATATCGCGGTGCATTAGTTCTCCCCCTAAAGGAAAGATCTTTACTCTAGGGTCTTTTAGTGCGAAGTTTAGGTTCTCTCGACTTCCTCTGGTTAAGTTATCGTAGATCAGAATCTCGGCGACATCTTCTTTTAAAAGCTCATCAACTGTGTGAGAACCAATTAGTCCTGCTCCACCAATTAATAAGAATCGTTTACCTTGAATATCCATAGTATGTTAGTCATTTCCTATATAGATTGATTGTTGTTCTAACTTTAATCTTTAACCATCCAGAAGGTCATCAATATTAATTTGAGCTTGTCTTAAAAGACTTTTCTAAATCAAGTAAAATTTTAGCTAGATCTTCTGCAATTTCAATAGCTTGTTCTATTGTATTGCCTTCAGCTACTAAACCTTGTAAATCAGAACTAGTAGCTACAAAATACTCTTGACCCTGTTCTTGAAATTTCTCAATTTTCAGTCTGATTAGTGTTTTCATAAGTGTTCCCAAAAAGCAATCTGAAGATCACTAGTTAAAGCTCAATAGGATCACTAGATTTTATTTTCCCATACCTAGCTGTTGAGCTTTCTGATACACTTTCCCTTCTGTCAGTAGAGAAGGAGCGATGATCACCTCAACCTGTTGCATTTCCTGGATATTTTTAGCGCCCAAAGTTCCCATACTGGTTTTAAGAGCACCTAAAAGATTATGTGTTCCGTCATCCAGTTTTGCAGGTCCGACCAGAATATCCTTAATACTCCCTGTTGTACCTACATTGATCCGAGTTCCTCTAGGTAAAACAGGACTAGGGGTAGCCATTCCCCAATGATAGCCCCGTCCAGGAGCTTCTGTAGCACGAGCAACTGGAGAACCAATCATCACTGCATCTGCTCCGCAAGCAATACATTTACAGATATCTCCACCTGTCACGATCCCGCCATCAGCGATCACTGGAATATATGTTCCTGTTTGTTGATAAAAATCATCTCTAGCTGCTGCACAGTCAGCCACTGCGGTTGCTTGGGGTACCCCTACTCCCAATACTCCCCGTGAAGTACAAGCAGCACCAGGGCCAATACCCACTAAAATTGCGGCTGCTCCTGCTTTCATTAAATCTAGGGATACTTGATATGTTACACAATTCCCTAAGACTACTGGTATCGGCATTTCTTGACAGAATTTTGCCAAATCTAAACTCACTATTGCTTCTGGGGAAAGATGCGCCGTTGAAACTACTGTTGCTTGGATAAAGAGAATGTCTGCGCCTGCTTGAGCTACTACTTGACCATATTTAGCTGCACCAATGGGTGTTAAACTCACTGCAGCAATGCCGCCTTGTTCTTTAATTTCCTTGATTCTTTGCTCAATTAATTCAGTCTTAACAGGTTCTAAATACAGCTTTTGCATCAAGCCAACAAATTCAGATTTACCACAGGTAGCAATCTGATCTAGAATAGGATTCGGATCGCTGTAGCGTGTTTGTATTCCTTCTAAATTTAGCACTCCTAGTGAGCCTAGTGAGGAAAGCAATACCGCCATTTTGACATCTACTACGCTATCCATCGCACTAGCAATAATGGGAATCTCTCTTTCTATTGAGCCGATGCTATATCTAGTGTCTGCTAAAGTGGGATCTAAAGTACGCATTCCTGGAACGAGTGCTATTTCGTCAATTCCATAAGCTCTACGGGCTTTTTTCCCCCGACCGATTATAATATCCACAGTTGTTTTTATTTTATTCTCACATATTTGGTATTAACTTTAGAGTTTTTTTGAGAACTTGTAAAGGCCAAAAGTGAATACTACTCAACTTTGAGTATTAATAATTTGTTCTGTAGTTATTTTCAACTCTGGAAAAGTAGGTGAAATAATAACATCATTTACTCGATAATTGTTCATCTTATATACCCCTTGTTCGTCTAATTCACAGACAAAAATTGTCGGTTCTTTCGGATCTCCCAGATAACTCCGACTAGCAACAGCGAGATGGTCGATGATCCAATATTCAGAAATGCCCAAATATTGATATTCAGCGAACTTATCCAGATAATCATCTTCCCAATTAGTCGATACTACTTCCACCACAAGCTGAGGAGGATCGAGTAAGGCAGCGTAAGCTGTTGGATGTGACTCCCACAAGGTTTTATCTACAACTGTTATATCAGGATGGCGACCTTGTTCTTGACCATTTTCTGTTTCTGTTCTGATGACAATTCTGCCAGAAACCCAGTAGTTTGCAGAAGACTTTTTTACCTCTGCTTTGAACATATCGATAATATATTCTGCCAGGGTTTCATGTCTTCTAGTTGGTAAAATTCGCACTATTTTCCCATTGATTAATTCATAACAACCTTCGGGAGCAGGAAGTTGATTAATAAATTGTTTAAAGGTGAGTTGGGGTTTTACTTGGGTTGTTGTCATAATAGAATTAAATAGAAATTTTGATAGGCAAGATGTCTGTTGTATGAGGTGCGTGCATTCGCTTGCTGTTTACCGAGAACGAACTGGTCCATTATAATCTACAGTAATTTTAGAGAAATCCTGAGCTACGGTCACTACAGACTCAATGGTAAAATCTGTAGAGGGTGGCACTATACCTGTAAAAGTAAATGTCCAGCTACCATCAGAGTTCTCTACATAGGTGGCCTTTTTTGGGTCACCAAACATAGCCGGTTCTGCCCTATAGTTATTTAGACCCCCATTAGCTTGTTCAGCCGCTTGACGAGCTAAATTTTGGGCGCGACCTAAATTAGATCTTTGAATAGTTACAGTGTCTGTATCGGATTGACTTATCCGGTAATCATTCAATTCTAAGGCTTTTGCTGGTAAGTATGTAAAACCTGTGCCTAGCAAAACTAGGACTAAAAGTGTTTTTTTCATTTTCTTTGGACTAAATAAAGTTATTTAAAGCTGCAATCACTTCCAAAAGAGATTCTTTCTGTAAGAAATGACCACAGTTTAAAGCATAACCTATTATTTCTCTACTACGTTGTTTCCATAAATCCAGAACATCATAATTTACCTCCGATATGCACTAGGTAAAGCGGAATTTTAAAAGCTTTTCCATGTAGTAGAACCAACTCTTTCCAAGTAGAGTTATTCTGGAAGTAAAACAAAAAAAAGGAACTATCAAAATGATTGAACTCTATTATTGGCCTACCCCTAACGGTCACAAAATTACCATTTTTTTAGAAGAAGCAGAACTAGAGTATCAAATTAAACCGATTGATATTCGGATAGGAGATCAGTTTAAACCCGATTTTCTCAAGATTGCCCCGAATAACCGGATGCCTGCGATTATAGATCTCAAGCCTTCTGATGATGGTCAAGCTATCTCGATATTTGAATCAGGAGCGATTTTACAATACCTAGCAACTAAAACAGGAAAGTTTCTACCTTCAAGTTTAAGGGAACGTACAAGGGTTATGGAATGGCTATTCTGGCAGATGGGGGGATTAGGTCCAATGGCGGGACAGAATCATCACTTCGTCCAATATGCACCGGAAAAACTCCCCTATGCAATTGAACGCTATGTCAAGGAGACAAACCGCCTCTATGGTGTATTAAATCGCCAGTTAGAAGGAAAAGAATACATTGCTGGTGAATATTCGATTGCTGATATGGCTTGTTATCCTTGGATTGTTCCTCATCAAAGACAGCAACAAAACCTCGCTGATTTTCCCAATCTTAAAAGATGGTTTGAAAGTATTGCTAATCGTCCCGCAGTTGTTATGGCCTATAAAAAAGCTGAGGCTCTTACCAATTAACTAAGATTCAGGGAACAGAACAACTAGGCGGGCTTGACGGGAGCCGTCCTAAAGAACCTGTAACAGTTGGATCATAGGCAACAAGAACTACTTCGCCCTGTTCGTTAAAAACCCAACCTTGAGCGGGAATGATTGGTTGAGCTATAAGTATACTATCGCTCTCTTCTACTGCTGTTTCAATACTATGTTTTATTGGTTCAACTAACC
>CASBQB010000385.1 GCA_949127655.1 Chroococcales cyanobacterium PMM_0086
CATTCCTCATAAATGCCTAACCAGTCTCTTCCTTTACCCCAGCGTGGATGATTTTGAAAATAGGTGGTAATTTTTTTGAGAATCGCTAAGTCAATTGTAAAGAGTTGTTTTAGTCCAGGACGTTGTACCTTTACTACAACTTCTTCTCCTGTCAGTAGTTGTGCTTTGTGTACTTGTCCTAGAGATGCTGCGGCGATTGGGATTACCTCGAAGCTACGAAAGAGTTTAGCTAATGGCCTACCGAAATCCTTTTCAATGATTGTCACTACTTGTTCATAACTAAAAGCTGGAACTTGGTCTTGTAATTTACTCAGTTCCTGTACATATGGACCAGGGAAAAGATCGGCTCTAGTTGAGAACAACTGTCCTATTTTGATAAAAGTAGGACCTAAATCTAGAAAATTTTCCCTAATCCAAACAGCTTGAAGTTTTTGACGTTCTAGGAGCTTTTCTTGGGTATATCTTCCTGCATAACTCCATTTTTTGCCGTTACGCCACAGTTTGAACAGTAAAAGTAAAGCAAAACGCCAAATATCTAGACGACGACGGTTGATAGAGTAGTTTTCCCTATTCCAACTGTATTTTTCAGGACTTGCAGCTAATCTAGGGGTTTTGGAAATAGCTGCTTTTTTCGAGTTGTGGGATTTGACATTGGGAGAGAGGACAGACACTCGTTTATAAAATTAGGATTAACTTGACAAAGATTTTTTTTACGCTTTGGGTTCTCTAAGGCTCTCAAGCGATAGTTTTAAAGTGGATTTCTGAGACGATTGACTTCCGTCCAGTATTTTAATTCTGATCTGAGTCGGGCTATCTCAGATCTTAGTTCGTCTAGTAGTTCTTGAAGATCTGTTTCTGAGTCTGTGATGATAATTTGAGTTGGTTCTGTTGTTACTCTATCTTTTTGATTTGCTCTTTCTTCAACCTCAGCTATGAATTGGCGCAGCCGTTCACTTTGTTCTGCTTTGAGTTTTTCTAGTTCACTTAAAGCTTCTACTGCTCCCTCTTGAACTTTCATACTCAGCACTTCTGTTAAAGCTTGGCCTAGATTGATAATCTGCGAAATTGGGCTACTCATAAGTAATCTTTTTTTATTGACTTTCGTGACAAATTATATCTTAGGGAACTAAAGCTCACTTTTCCAGGTTTATAAAACTCTGTTATCATAAGCTTAACTCTTAATATAAAGTTTTGTAAACAATCTTGACAGTCACTCTTAACTCTCACCAATATTCTACTTTAAAACCGAGTTGGCTCCCTCTCCATTGTTTATATTCAGGAGATAAGGCGGTTATTCAGCAAGGACTGCCTCACAGTCAACTTTCTCCTGCTTGGCAGATGCTGATCTTGGGTGATGGGTCACCGACTCGTCATCTTCAATTAGTCACAGGTGAAAAAATAGAGGTTGATGTCATCGATATGTCGGTTGTTGAAATAGACCTAGATGATGCTCCAGAAAAGCTTGAAACTATTACTAAACCGAGAATACTCAGACAGGTTTGGTTGAAAACAGCTTCAGGAAAAAGATTAGCTTATGCTGCTTCTTGGTGGGCTGCCAATCAAATTGACGAATATTTACAAAATCGTTCTTTACCTATTTGGGATAGCCTTTCACGTCTTCACACTGAACTTTATCGAGATATTCGGGGTCTTTACTACGGAGAGTCTAGCCAGTTACAAGAGTATTTTGCTCAGAAGGGACCTTTTTGGGGTCGTCATTATCTTTTTTGGCACAATCAGCAACCTCTAACTTTAATTTACGAAGTTTTTTCCCCTACTCTCGAAGAATACTTAGGCAAGATGAGCTTATCGAGTCCCTGTTAAAAAAGATTAGTTTTTTGTTTTGATAGCGGGGTTAATTTGTGGTAGACCCAAGTGCCTAATAATCTGTTTCTTGCTGGCTTCTTCTAGCTGATTCAACTCACTATAGTCTACCCAGTGAATGCAATCTACTGGACAGGTTTCTAGAGCTTCTTGTACAGTTTCTTGGGCATCGCCATCCTGGTTGAATACCCTAGAACGACCATACTCAGGTTCTATAGAAAAAGTATTAGGGGCTACATGAGCACAATGTTTACAGCCAATGCAAGTTACTTCATCTACATGGACAGCTTTTTGTCTATTTTCGCCGCCCAATTCTGGCTCAAAACCAGATCTTTCTAGATCGTTTTCTAAGATTCCTCCTAACTCTGGCTCTAGGCCAGAGCGAGAATCATCCCCCTCCGCAGCCCAGATCCATTTAGACATTACTCGCTCCAGCGTTGAACTACCAGACGGATAGAACCATCTGTATTTTGTTGTTGTTCGGCTACTTGAAAGCCGCTTTTTTGAGTTTCTGCGATGACGGTATGATAAGCATAACCTTGAGTTACCTTGCTTAAAAAGCCATCTACAGTCAAAGGTTGTGCCCAGTACTGTAAATCTGCTATTAGTTCATACTCTTGACCATTCCAACTGAAGCCTATATCGTAATTGTTACTTTGTTCTAGGACGATTTGGGCTTGACGAGTTTGACCTTGATAGCCTCGGATCGAGCGAGGTCCTTCTAGAGTTTCTAGACCTAGATCTTCAAGAGAAGCTTTTAGGGCTGGAAGACTACGAATTTTTGTTTTGATGGTGCTAAAGTGTGACATGGCAAGAATAGGTTTAGATAAGCGAAGTTTTTAGGTTATCAATCACTCCAGGTTTCTTTTAAGGATACTTGGTGAGATTGATTTACTGATTGATCGTAGTAGTCTGATGTTTTCTCTTGATTAATCACTCGCCCAAGTTGCGCCTCAATAGCTGCTGTTACCTCTTGACAGGAAGACCCGACAATCCCAGTAACTTTTTCTTGGACTCGACCATCTGGATAGATGATAAATTCGAGAGTTTCTAAATTCATAGCAGATCTAAGGGATAACTTGAGCTTTAAGGGATCACTTCAAAAGAGAGCTTTCTCTATGTCTTGGATTGGTATTTTTTGACCAACCCTTACAGTATGAGTCAAATTCTAGCAAATGTTAATCTATGTGGCCTAGATTAATCTTACAATATATAAACTTTTGCTGAATTTTTTAACAAGTCTAAATTAGAACAATTGTTAATACTTTTCTTCCCCCTAAATATTTGTTGCTTTTGAAGTGGTCTTGAAATATATTCGCACGCAAAAATGCGAACATATAAAAAAGGTGGATAGTTATGCCAATAACAAGAGTCGTCTTTGACCAAGATGCTGTTCTTGCTCACGGAACTATAAAAGAGAGAGAAGTCTCCTCAAAGGAGATTGATAGGACGATTGAACGGAAGCGTTTATTCGAGCAAAAGCCAGATGAGTACACATACCGCGAGGAAGAGCAGATGGCAGAAGGTAAAATAAAGAGTGATGCACTAAAAATATTGCCTCGGCGATACTACAAAAACAATCCAGAGCGTTTGACTGGGTTGGAAGAGGCATTTATTAACGATGATGTCGCACGAAAGATCCATGAACTTCGCACCGAGGCGGGTCTATCAATGCGCGAACTGGCTGACTTGGTTGGTCTAAAAGCCTCGGTCATCTGTCAGTTAGAAGATGCTGAGTATGAGGGACACTCTCTTTCAATGCTTAACCGAATTGCCTCGGCCCTCAATATGCGAGTAAAGGTGGATTTTATTCCTCTTGTTTCCGAGGCGCGGAGTATATAAGTTTTAATCTACTATAGAGAATCTTTAGATTAGCACAATCTAGATTACTAAAGATCACCTATGAATCTGACTAGTAGATTGCTCATATAATTATGGGTGTTGCAGAATCGAGATTAAGCCGGAAGAATGAATAAAATAAATAATATAAAACCCCTTCGTGTGGGAGGATTAGGGTTTGGCGGATTAGGACAAGCAGCAGCTAGGGTGTTAGCTGTCAAAAAAGAGATGATCCAAGTGGCTGCAGCTGATGCTGCCGGATATTTGTATCAGCCAGAAGGCATAGATCCAGACCTAGCGATCAGAACATACCAGCAAAAAGGTTCAGTCGATTACTTGGGGGAGCTATCACAAAATAGTATTGCCTTGGTTATAGCAAGCAACTACTCTTTCTCTAAGATCTAGTGAATGGGTTGTCATAAATCATTTCTTATTTTTCTTGGGCAGCTCTGTCCGTTATTTTAGCGAAAAGTGCTGTATCTATTGATTAACCCTTTAACTTTTCTACTACTTGACTCAAACCCACAGAATGAGAAGCTTTAAAAAGCAGACGATCACCTGGAGTGATAGTTTCTTGTAAAGCATTCACCAATTCTTCTTTAGTAGAACATTTAGTAGTATTAATTCCCATTGCCCCCTCTAAAATAGCTTCAGCTTCAGGATCACTAGTTAAAACAAAAAGTCGGTCTATACCTAGCCTTTTTGCCCTCTCACCGACTTGTTGATGTAATTGAGTGGAATACTCACCTAACTCCTTCATGGCACCTAGAACGGCAATATGGCGCTCACCTGGAGTCTGTTTGAGCAGTTCTAAAGCAGCTAGCATAGATTCTAAACCAGCATTGTAAGTCTCATCCAGAAGTAGAATATTATTGGGCAATAAGTGACGCTGCGCACGTCCTTGAGGTAAATCTAGGGAGATCCCATCTTGTAGAAGACTCCAGTCAATACCGAGAACTTTGGCGACCGCTAAAGCTGCTAAATAATTAACAGCATTGTGACGACCAGGTAAAGGAAGTAGGAAGTCTCTTCCTTCTAGTCTCATTGTCCCTGCATTGATTAACTCTCCCTGTAAGTCCCCTCCTTCTAGTCCATAGGTGATCGTCTCTCCTGACCAGACTTGCTTGGCTGTTTCTATTAAAAGTGGGTTATCCTGATTTAAGATAGCAATGTTCTGTTTATCCATGTTAGCCAGTAATTCACATTTAGCCTGCGCGATGGCTTCCCGTGAACCCAAACGTCCAATATGAGCAGTTCCTACATTGGTAATGATGCCTATTGTGGGAGAGACAATCTCAGTAAGCAGGGCAATTTCTCCTTTAGCCCTCATCGCCATCTCAATTACAGCATAGTCATGTTCAGAAGATAACCCAAGCAGTGTCTTTGGTACCCCTATTTCATTGTTGTAATTTAGTTGAGTTTTATGAACTTGACCACTTGTAGCGCAAACTCCAGCAACTAGTTCTTTAGTCGTGGTTTTACCTACTGAACCCGTGATTCCGATGACGGGAATTCTCAACTGGTCTCTCCACCAATGGGCAATTTTCTGATAGGTTTCTAACGTACTTTTAACAACAAATTGAGGCATTAAATTCAGTGATTTTACAGAGACAATTTCTTCAACAATTAGGGCAACAGCACCTTTAGTAACTGCAATTTCAACAAAATGATGACCATCAAAATTTTCACCCCGTAAGGCAATAAAAACCTCACCATGCTCTAAAAAGCGAGTATCTGTAGAGAATCCCTTAATTGAGATATCTTGCTCTATAGGGGTTAGACTGATTTTAGAAGTGTCAATTATGGTGGAAAGCTCAGAGAGAGAAAACATATATTTTAGAGTCAACAAGGCTGATCATAAAAACAGACAGTGATCGGTATCACAGACAGATTGTGTCTTTATACATTATCAAAGAAGTAGATAGAATATTATAAAGAGACTTTCTCTGGAAATCTAAGAAAGGTATTGAAAGTTACTCAAATTAGCCTTACTATAGATAAATAGACTGTAAATTTAAAGTTACTCTAGTTATAAGCAATAAACAACCAACAGCCAAGAAGACTCTGCATTTCTGTAATTAAGGTCAGTAGTGGGTCGAAACTATCTAATCTCTCTCAACTGTAATCGGTAAGTGCCGCAGTTAAAAGCAAAAAAGGCTAAATAAAGTGAATAGTACCACCAGCACAAATCGTGCAGTAGCAAATAGTCAAGCATTAGCAGCAGCAGAACAAATTTTATACGATTTCCTATTGGAAAGTGTACAAGAAGAAAATCCAGAAGAATTAATTAATAATTTCCGTCGTCTCTTTATTGAAGGCAGAACCTACGGCGACGCCAAGGTTTTCTCAGCTTTAGACCTTTTAGTGAAATCTAAGAACATTGAAGAAAAGTTTAATTGTTTCTTCAACCGCTGTTGCTATATACTAGTCAACCGTTGGCAAATGACACCACAAATGCAGTCAGCGATACCAGAATTTGTCTCGGTTTTTGATAACTTAGGAGCACCGAGATCTGGTCATGCTAGTACCCCACTGAGAGTTAAACAATTAGTCAAAGGTTTTATAGAAACCGACCAATATCTTAAATTACAAAGGATTGCTAATATTATTGCAGCCAAAAGAACCAATACCTTAGTAGGAGGATTAATTGACCGTTATCCCTACCTCTATGATCATTGTTTACTCAGTGATGATAGTTCACAAGAACATAGAGAAACAGTTAAAACAATTAAGTCTCAAGCTAAAAAAAGCTTTGAAGTAAATATCTCTAGATACGTTACCTATAAAGTAAGAATGGCGGAGATGAAAGATACCAGATTAATTGTACCAGCACAAGGCTCTAGGATTATTCAACCCGTCAACAACCCAACCCTATTAACTGATACAGAACTGAATAGATCCCTCAAACAGTTTGTCGGCAATGTTGAGAACGGATATACTTACAAAGGGCTTTCACATGACTTTTTAGCTCAAACAGCCAATATACAGACATTTAAAGCCTTTAAAAGAGAACTTTATGAATATCTATTAGGTTCAGTTGAACCACCGTATGGAAGAGGACAGTTTAATAAAAAGATCACTCAAATATTAGAGAATTGTGTACCACAGTGGGACGATCAACCACCCAGTGAGTTTTTGTTAACTAGAACATCTAGTCACTTACTCAACTTTTTAATTGTGGAGAGTGCTAGTCATCCAGAGCATTACGTATTTATGGATATGATCACCAACATGGGAGTAACTAAAACAATCGGACTATTGCTGAAAATAGTTTTAGTCTCCCATAAAATTAGACCATACTTAGAAAAAAGATTTGGTATTCTATTTAATCATTACGAATCTTTTTCTAGTGATGGAGTACCATGGTTAGTCAAGGCCCTAGAAAATCTACAAATAGCTTTAAGTGTACATTTCGGTAAAGTAGATCTTTCAGGACTACGAGGCTTTAATAAATCTTAGAAATGTCAGAACTCTATCACAGAGCAATTATAGCTAAACAGAACAATAACTGGAACGAATTATATCACTGTCTCCAAGCTCTAGCAACAGTTACCCTAGAAAAATCAGAACAAGAAGGGTTAATTCTGCTAGTAGTAAATAGCTTAAAAGAAGAAGATTTTTCTGCTCGTTGGGACTTAATTAAAATATTACCCAAGTTTGGCAGTGCCCTAATAGAACCTCTGATTAAGCTACTAGAAGACCCTAGACAAGAGGTAGAGGTGCGTTGGTTTGTAGGGAAAGCTTTGAGTGAGTTTAAGACCCCTGGTGCCATTTTGAGCTTAACTAAACTATTGCAAACAACAGAAGAAGAAACACTTCAAGAAATGGCTAGTCAAGCTTTAGCCCAAATAGGAGCTAGTAGTATTGAAAACCTAGTTCAACTTCTGCCACAAGAAAATTTAAGAGGTTTTGTCATTGAAGCCTTAACTCGTATTGCCCATCCTAATGTTATCCCTTACCTGATAGAAGCAGCAGAAGATCCTTCTCCTTCCATACGTCAAAAAGCCATAGAAGCTTTAAGCAGTTGTCCAGATGCCCAAATTACCCCCCTATTACTGAAGGCCTTAACAGATCCCATCAATGCCATCAAGAAAGAGGCTCTCATTGGCTTAAAATCCTGGTGTAAGCCATCATATAGAGAGGCTTTATTCCCTCCATTAGCTAGATTAATCCATAGTGTAGATTATGAAGTCGCTCATCAAGCTATTATCAATCTAGCCCTCTTAGGCGATGACCAAGCTTTAGAAAAACTCCAAGAATTACTCCTGAGTCCTTTCTCATTGGAGAAATCCAAAAAGACGACAATTAGGGCTTTAAGTTGGCTAGAGATACATCAGGCAACAAGTATAATCATATTAGCTCTCAGTAATGAGAATCTAATAGTCGTCACTGAAGCAATCACTGTTTTAGGTAGAGTGACCAATGAGACCCTTAAAGCAGAAGCTAGCCAAGCTATAGTAAATTATTACTATACTGAACTAGAATTTCATACTATGCTAGCCTCCTCATACAGAGACAATGGACAGAAACTATTAGAAGATCTCAAAGTAGCGATCTCGGTAGCCCTAGGGGAACTAGGCGGGGATGATGTGCCCAAACTCCTAGAAGTTCTCAGCCTAGATCCCCAGCCTAGAATTAGGTTACACGCAATCACCGCTCTTAAGAAACTAAGCTGCTAGAGTTATCTGCATTTGTTTAAGGATCTTTTGAATCTCCTCGCGTCTGGTCATGCCTTCAAAACGATGAAGTGGGCGACCATTAACAAAAAGAATTAGAGTCGGCAGACTTGTCAAACGGTATGTACTGGCTAAACGCAGACTCTCATCAGCATTGAAAGTGACAACTTTTAGTTGTTCATGCCATTCTGTTTGTAGTTGGAGTAGAAGCGGTTGAATCAAATGACACAACCCACACCAAGGAGCCCAAAAATGAACCAGAGTAGGTTGATTTGATGCCAAAATGAGATTGGAAAAGGTTTGTTCAGTGGCTGAAGGCAGCATGATCAAAGGATGTTTTTATAAGTTTTGATTATTAGTCTTGGGATCATGCTACATCTATTTGGGATCATTTAGAACCCTTGAGAAAAAATTCTTTTCTCAAGGGAACCAATATTCTATTTTTTTCTTGGGACTAGTCTTCAATTGAGCCGACCATTTGACGCTGCTTGTCTGATTGCAATTTGAAAATCAAAACTCCTAAAGGAGGTAAACAGAGATCCAGAGAATAGGGTTGATTATGAAAAGACCATTCCTCAGTCCATTTTCCCCCTAAATTGCCCATATTACATCCCCCATACTGACGAGAGTCACTATTAAAGAGTTCTGTATAAAAGCCAGCTTGAGGAACGCCAATACGATAATGACTATGCGGTTGTGGAGTAAAGTTACAGACAACTACCACAAATTCACTTTTTTCTTTACTCCAACGAATAAAAGAAACAACACTATGACGGTTATCACTACAATCTATCCATTCAAACCCTTCAGGCTCAAAATCCATTGTATAGAGAGCGGGTTCTTGTTTATAGACAGCATTAAGAGATCTAAAAAATTCTCGCAGTTTTTGATGTGGTTCATATTGTAGAAGATGCCATTCTAGATCACTCCAAACATTCCACTCACTCCATTGCCCAAACTCCATGCTCATAAACATGGTCTTTTTGCCTGGATGAGCAAACATATAGGTAAATAGACAGCGAACATTGGCCAATTTTTGCCACTCATCTCCCGGCATCTTACCAATTATATTGCTCTTTCCATGCACTACCTCATCATGGGATAGAGCTAACATATAATTTTCACTGTGGTGATACCACATACTAAAAGTGATGTTGTTTTGATGAAATTGACGGAACCAAGGGTCCATGCTGAAGTAATCCAGCATATCGTGCATCCACCCCATATTCCACTTTAGATTAAATCCTAACCCTCCTACATAGGCAGGCCAAGAAACCATCGGCCAATAAGTCGATTCTTCCGCTATCGAAAGAGCACCAGGAAAGTAACTAAAGAGTGTGCTATTGACCTGTTTAAGAAACTCAGCCGCTTCTAAATTCTCTCTACCTCCATATTCATTGGTTACCCATTCCCCCTCTTCCCGGCAATAGTCTAAATAGAGCATTGATGCTACTGCATCTACTCTGATTCCATCTATGTGATATTTATCAAACCAAAATATCACATTAGAAGCTAAGAAGTTCCGCACCTCATTTCGCCCATAATTAAATACTAAGGTACCCCATTGTTTATGTTCGCCTTTGCGAGGATCTTCATGCTCATATAAATGTGTCCCATCAAAAAAGGCTAGTCCGTGCCCATCTTTGGGAAAATGTCCAGGTACCCAATCGATAATTACCCCAATCCCGTTGAGATGACATTGCTCTACAAAGTACATGAAATCTTCTGGTGTACCATGCCTTGAGGTCGGTGCATAGTAGCCTGTTACTTGATATCCCCAAGAACCATCAAATGGATGTTCGGCTATTGGCAATAATTCTATATGTGTATATCCTAGTTCTTTGACATAGGGAATCAGTTGATGTGCTAGTTCATAATAACTAAGAAATCTAGCTTCTGTATTCCATTCTGATACTTGTACTGGGTCTACTTCGCCTTGCAAGAGAACGGTTTTCTCTTGGGATGAGCCATGTAACCAAGAACCAATATGCACTTCATAAACAGAGATAGGTTGCTTGAGTGGATCACAATGACGACGCTTTTCCATCCATTCATGGTCATTCCACTGGTACTTACTTAAATCAGCGACTAGAGATGCTGTTTTGGGGCGTATTTCCTGTTGAAAGCCATAAGGATCTGTTTTTTCATAAATATGCCCTTCTAAATTTTTTATTTCATATTTATAGGCGCTTCCCACGGTAACTTCAGGGATAAAAAGTTCCCAAACAGTATTATTCCGCTTGCGCATTTGGTGTTCCCGACCATCCCAATTATTAAAGTCACCTAAAACTGAGACATTACGGGCATTTGGTGCCCAGACAGCAAAATAGACCCCATGCACATCCTCAACTTTGGTTAGATGCGCGCCTAGTTTTTCATAGATCCGATGATGATTTCCTTCAGTAAACAAATGTAAATCAAAATCAGTTAAATTGACCGAATTAAAGCTATAAGGATCATAAATTACTCTTTCAAATAAGCCTTCTTTAACTTTCAATTGATAGTTAACTAGTTCAGGTGCTTCTATTATTGCTTCAAAAAAGTTAGGGTGGTGAACTGACTGCATGGGGTACTCTTGCTTTTCGGTCGGACGTAATACCCAGGCCGCTTCTGCTTTGGGTAAGTAGGCCCTGACCACCCATTTTTTGCTCTCCTGGTTGTGGGCTAAAAGATGACAACCGAGAAGTTGAAAGGGGTCATGGTGCAGGTTATAAACAATTTGATTGACTTCGTTGGATGATATTGTTGCCGACATTGAGCTATCTGTTATAAAATACGAGAAAAAAAATGAAACCGAGTTATTGAATACTTAAGCATACTTTTAGAGCAATTGTGTGATTCTACATCACCTTTCTTTCCATGACGGCCTTAAATGGTGAATTTTTTGCAGATTTTAACTCAACAGCTTACTTATAGTTAGCATTATAATTGATCTTAAAAACTCATCTAAACTAAGGCAATTATTATGCAATCAGAATTCGTACACCCAATAGTACTAGTTATCTTAGATGGTTGGGGCTATCGAGAAGAGAAAGAAGCTAATGCAATTGCTCTGGCTAAAACCCCGATCATGGATAGCTTATGGAAAGCCTACCCCAAGACATTGATTAATACTTCCGGTCGAGATGTTGGTCTACCATATGGTCAAATGGGTAACTCAGAAGTAGGACACGTCAATATGGGTGCAGGTCGTATTGTACCTCAGGAATTGGTCAGAATTTCCGATGCAGTAGAAGACGGCTCAATCAATAATAACCAAGCTCTAGTTGAGATTTGTCAAGAGGTCAAAAAAGCAGGCACAAAACTTCACTTAATCGGACTATCTTCTAATGGAGGTGTTCACGCTCATCTCTCTCATCTCTTAGGACTATTAGATTTAACTAAGTTACAAGAAGTACCTACTGTTTGCGTTCATGTCATCACTGATGGCAGGGATACGAGTACAGATGAAGGAATCAAAGCTGTAGCAGAAATTGAGGCTCATCTAGAAAAAATTGGCTTGGGTAAAATAGTCACAGTCAGTGGACGCTACTACGCTATGGATCGGGATCATCGTTGGGATAGAGTGCAAAAAGCCTATAAGGTACTGACAGAAGATGAACCAAGAGTAGATAAATCAGCTTTAGAAGTAGTTAGAGATTCTTATGATCAGGGCATTACCGATGAATTCATCTTACCAACCCGCCTGGCTCCAGGAGCAATAAAAGCGGGAGATGGGGTGATTTTTTCCAATTTCCGCCCAGATAGAGCTAGAGAACTCTGCCAGGCTTTAATGGTGCCTAATTTTGAAGGATTTGAAAGAACTAAAATTGAACCACTCAAGATGGTCACTTTCACCCAATACGATCCAAAACTTCCAGTAAAGGTAGCTTTTGAACCCCAAAATCTCAATAATATGCTAGGAGAGATCATTGCTGCTCAAGGATTTTCACAATTTAGGGTAGCTGAAACAGAAAAATATCCCCACGTTACCTACTTCTTCAATGGGGGAAAAGAAGAACCCTTACCTCTAGAAGACCGTGAATTGATTCAAAGTCCCATGGTGCCAACTTATGACACTACTCCAGCTATGTCAGCCCAAGCAGTCACAGAGGCAGTCTGTAAGGCTATTTCCAAAGGCATTTACACTCTAATTGTTGTTAACTATGCTAACCCTGATATGGTAGGACATACAGGCAATTTAGAAGCAGCTATTCTAGCTATAGAAACCGTTGATCAATGTATGGGAAAACTTTTAAGCTGTGCCCAAAAAAGCGGCGGGACAGTCTTGATTACTGCAGATCATGGCAATGCCGAATATATGATCGATGATGAGGGTAATCCTTGGACAGCCCATACAACTAACCCAGTGCCTTTAATTGTGATCGAGGGAGAAGGACGCAAGATAATTGGACATGGCGGAGCACCTATACTTAGAGAAGGTGGACGATTAGCAGATATTGCTCCAACTATCCTGGATATCTTACAATTACCTAAGCCAGAAGAGATGACAGGTTCTTCTTTGATTGTCGTTTCTCCCTTAGAAATTAAAAAGAATCGCACACCTGTAAGTGTTTCTCTCTAGTTATTTTGTGAGGCATAGAAAAAATGACGATTGTTCAAGTTGTAAGAGTTATCTGGGCCCTTTCAGCCTTTTTACTGATTGTCTTGGTCTTATTACATAGTCCTAAAGGTGATGGTATCGGTGGAATTGGTGGCCAGGCTCAACTTTTTACTAGTAGTAAGAGTGCAGAAAAAACCCTGAACCAGATTACCTGGACATTGAGTGTTATTTTTATGTCCCTGACTGTTGTTTTGAGTGCAGGTTGGTTGAACCCTCCTGTCGCTAGTTAATCACTGCAGATGCTAAGAAGAGCTTGGTTAAAAAAGATAATCATACTTTTCTTAGCTTCTCTTTTTGGTCTATTTTTAAGTAATTTTAAAGCAGTATCCCAAGAAGGTAATTTAATTTTACCCGAATTAAAAACTCATCCTTTTCCTACAGGATTCAAAATAACCGAGGATCAGGGCGATTACTTCTCACAAATTCAAACAACCTCTGTGGGTTATCTGGTTTGGTCTGATTTTCCTGTCAAGGTTTATCTAGATTTACCTCAAACTACAGCAAATGATGATTCAGCAGAAGCTAGACGGCTGAAAATTTGGCTAACTCAAGCTTCAATAGCTATAACAGACTGGTCTCAGTATTTGCCCTTGCTGATAGTCCATCGAGAAGAAGACGCAGATATTATTATTAAAAGAGAGGCTCCACCTTTAGGAGGACAAATAAACCCCCAAACCGGACTCAGGGAAGGTTTGAGGGCCCGTTCTGGACAGACTACTTATCAAGTCTATCTCTCTAGGAGTGAGCGACCAACTCTTTTACATAGAATGACCATTAGAATCTATCCTGGTTTGAGGACAGATGCCCTTCTAGCCTGCCTCAAACACGAATTAGGTCATGCACTAGGTATTTGGGGACATAGCCCTCTTCCTAGCGATCTTCTTTATGCTGCACAAAGCCAGTCTGCTCAATCTATTTCCTTAAGAGATCTCAACACCCTTAAAATAATCTACCAACAGCCAACTAGATTGGGTTGGACGGTTTCCTATTCTTCTTCCCAGGACTCGACCAGGATTAACTCACTAACGGGGTCTTGTAGAGAGAAACCAAAGTCTAATAACTCCTGTTTCCAATGAGACCATTCATCACCGTAAAGGAAGGCGATCTTCCACAGACTGTCATTTGGTTTGAGAATCTTAGATTCGACCAGTGATGTGACCTTGCGTTGAATCTTCACCATAGGGTGAGCGACTTCTTTTGTCATATGCTCTATTTGTTAAAACTTATTTAAGATTTAAGGGAGTGTTTCCCTAGTTTGGTTGCTGCTCTGAATACGGGTTACGAGGATTTACAAGCTAGTTTACAGACTATTGAGACCGTTCTTCTCTATTATTACCAAATCAGTTAACTTTCAGCAAGTCTTTTTGAGTAAAAGTGCGGTAATCACGACATAGACCACTGATATTCTGAGGCGACAATCATTGAACCTATCCCTTCATCTGTAAAAATTTCTAAAAGTAGGGCATGAGGTATCCGACCATCAATGATATGAGCAGCCCGCACTCCTTGCGCCAAAGATCTCACACAACAGCTAACTTTGGGAATCATTCCACCTGCTACGACTCCTGACTGAATTAACTCTCTAGCTTGTTGAATATCTAGTTTGGTCAGTAAGGTAGACGGATCTTTATAGTCTTTGAGTATACCCGCCGTATCTGTCAAGAGAATCATTTTTTCTGCCCCTAACGCCGCCGCTAATTCACCCGCTACTGTATCTGCATTAATGTTGTAAGCTTGCCCTGTTTCATCTGCAGCCACTGAACTTATTACCGGAACATAGCCATTTTGAACCAATGATTCTACTAATTTAGTATTAATATTGGAAACCTCACCGACAAAACCGACATCAGTTTGTACCAGAGGGCGAGCCGTAATTAGATTAGCATCTTTACCGCAGAGACCAACGGCCAGACCACCTGCTTGGTTAATTAAAGAGACTAACTCCTTATTGACCCGTCCTACTAGAACCATTTCCACAACATCCATAGTTTGAGCATCTGTTACTCTTAAACCATCTTTAAATTGAGGTTCAATGTTCAGTTTATCTAACCAACTATTAATTTCAGGGCCTCCTCCATGCACCACAACAGGTCTAATACCCACACAAGAAAGAAAAACAATATCTCGAATAACCTTATCTTTGAGTGAACCGTCTTTCATCGCTGCACCGCCATATTTAACTACAACCGTACGTCCAGCTAAATGCTGGATATATGGGAGGGCTTCACTGAGAACACGAACACGAGTAGCAGATTCAGCATGGATATACTCACTGGGATAGATCATAGTGAACTTCCTTTAAATCAATAAAATGTCTAAACTCTTTAGTTTAAGATGTGGTGTGTATTGTTGAACTGTTCAATTTGAACAAAAAATAAGATTAGGCGAGACTTGCACTCAAAAAAGCAAAGAACAAGAGAAAATAAAAAGAAGAGTAAAAAATTGCATCTTTTTGATTGGGATAGTCTTGGGTAATATGGATAATACGAAAATTAACAGAAATCCACCAGAAAAGTTCCTCTGTAATATTATTAAGCATATTCACCAGTCCCTAGACTTTAATGCCTCGGATTTTTCAGAGATTCTGGATGTTATTGTTCAACAAACTAGAGAGTTTTTGCAAGTAGATAGAGTAAAAATTTATCAATTTGCTGAGGATGGCAGTGGGGAAGTCATTGCGGAATCAGTACTAAGTAATCATTTACCATCGCTTCTAGGATTGCATTTTCCCGCGAATGATATTTCCTTAAAAGCAAGGGAAGAAATATTCCAGAAACATCAGAGTGTGAGTGTAGATGTCTCAGCCGAGCGGAAATCGCTGCATCAGATTAATATTAATCAACCCTTACTTAGTAAGTCCACCAGTCGTCATATGCCTGTCGATCCCTGTCGTATTCAATATCTCTTAGCAATGGGAGTTCTTTCCTCGCTGAATATTCCCATTTTCTATCAAGAGAATCTTTGGGGACTAATGTCCATTTATCACAGTGAACCGCGACGCTTTTCAGAACAGGAGTTAGAAACAATTGAACTGTTAAGTCAAGAAGTAACTCTGACCATTACCCAGTACAACCTAATATCTCAAGTGCAACAGCAAAGCTATCAAGATTCTTTTATAAAACTTATAGATTCCTTATTGAGTAAACCGCTACATTTAGCCGAAACTTGGCAAAGAGTTCTGATAGAAAGTATTGAAACCTTAAAAGCCGATGGAGGACAACTCTACCTCGCACCAGACCTGACAGGAGAAGCGTCTCAGTTGTATCAAATAGGACTACAACCAGCAATTACCCATTTAGAAGAAAACCGCCTCTGGCAGACCTTAATGAGAGGGAAGAATCTAGATTTAACACCCCCTTCTTCTTCTTTGATTCAAAATAGCTGGGAAAAACCGACCGAGAAAGAGAAAAATTATTTGAGTTATTACACCCTAAGTGATCTGGAAAAAGAACCTCATTTAGCTCCTTTAATAGAAGCGTTTACTAATACACCTATCGAATCTCTTTTATTTATCCCCCTACGTTCTGATTACCAATGGATGGGCTGTTTAACCCTTTTCCGTCAAACCAAGGAATATACTAAACAATGGGTTGGATTCAATTATAAACATCACCACGATGTACAACCAAGACAGTCCTTTGAACCTTGGCTTGAAACTCAACACAAAGTACCAATCTGGAACCATCAAGAACTTAAACTCGGTCAAGCTTTGGGTACTCATCTCTACATGGCAATTATTCAGCAATCCTTAACACGCTTAATTAACAATCAAACAGCTTACGATCCTCTAACCAAACTGCCAAACTGGATGATTTTTAATCAACATCTGACCTTAGCGCTACTCAATGCCCGTTATCAAGAAGGTATTTTAGCGGTTTTAGTCATTGCCCTAGATAGATTTAAAAGAATTAATGAACACCTAGGGCATCAGGTAGGGGATTACTTATTACAAGAAGTGACAGCTAGATTACAAACTGAATTAGATGACTATCTCCAGTATGAGCCGCTATTATTCCGATGGCATGGGGATGGCTTTACCTTGTTGGTGAAAAAGCTCAAATATACTGATGAGCTAGTGCAAATAGTGCAAAAATTACTAGCCAGTTTCCTAGAACCTTTTTATCTCCAAGGGCAGCCTATTTACATAACAAGTAGCATAGGAATTAGCTTAGCGCCCTACGATGGGGAAACCTCAGAAACCTTACTGAAATACGCAGAAAATGCTCTATCTCATGCTAAGTATCAGGGAAAAAATACCTATCAATTTTACAGGCCTCAAACCACAACCAAAGAGTTGGATCGTTTAAGTCTAGAAGCAGATTTGCATAAAGCTCTAGAAAGGAACGAATTTCTAATACACTATCAGCCTCAAGTAGATCTAAAAACTGGGCAGTTAATTGGTCTAGAAGCCTTGATCCGTTGGGAACATCCTAATTTAGGTCTTGTTTCTCCTGCGGATTTTATTCCCCTAGCTGAAGAAACTGGCTTAATTATAGAAATCGGTAGTTGGGTTCTAAAAACGGCCTGTCACCATCATTATCTGTGGCAACAACAGCAATTTTTACCCTTACATCTGAGTGTTAATTTATCGGCTCAGCAATTTCAACATCCTAACTTTACAGCAGAGATTTTGCAAATTCTTCAAGAGACAGAGATGAATCCTAGCTATTTAGAGTTAGAAATTACCGAAAGTCTGATGATGCAAGATCTTCAAGGCACAATCAAGATCTTAGAAGAATTAAAAAAAGTAGGAGTGCAAATTGCCGTGGATGATTTTGGCATGGGTTATTCTTCTTTAAGTATGCTCAAGCATTTACCGATTCATACCTTGAAAATTGATAAGTCTTTTGTCAATGATATGCTAGGGGAGAAAAAAGATACAGCCATTATCCAGTGCATTATTAATTTAGCCAAAGGACTACATCTACAAGTAATTGCCGAAGGAATTGAAACAAAAGAACAATTGCTGAAATTACGGGAGATGGATTGCGACTCTGCCCAAGGTTATTTTATTAGTCGTCCAATTCCAGATGAAGCAATTAGAGCTTTTTTACTCAATCCCCAGATTCTCCAGTTTCAGAAGCAAGTCAAAGAAATAAAGGATATAGATATTTCTAGCAATCCAAGAGTTGAGGTGATCAAAGGAGTGGTAACCAATCACCTGGAATTCCGCCAGAAGTTAACAGAATATGCAGCATTACAGAAAGAGTTAAAGCAGCGCTCACTAAGGCAAAAACTGGTCATGGAAATTGCCCAAAAAATTAGACTCTCTTTAAAAATTAGCGATATTCTCAATACAACAGCCTCAGAAGTCCGCCATTTTCTAGATACAGATCGCGTAGTGCTTTACGAGTTTGACGAAAAATGGTCGGGACGCATGGTAGTAGAATCCCGCACCACCAATTGTGCCTCAATCCTCAATGAAGTTATCTATGACCCCTGTTTTAAAGATAGCTATGTCAAACATTATCGCCAAGGACGGGTTAGGGTCATAGAAAATATTCACCAAGCTAATCTGAGTCAATGCCATATCGATTTACTGTCCCATTATGGGGTGCAGGCAAATCTAGTGGTTCCTGTGGTCTATGAAGATAAACTATGGGGTTTGATGATTGCTCATCAGTGTCGTAGCCCTCGCAAATGGCATGACCATGAACTTAAACTTTTAACTGAGTTATCCAATCATATAGCAATCGCTATCCATCAAGGGGAACTTTACCGTCAACTCGAAAGTGCCAATTTAAAACTGCAGCAACTCTCCTCCCAAGACTCCCTAACCCAAGTTGGTAACCGTCGTTTATTTGATAAATATTTACAAAAAGAATGGGAACGACTTCTAAGATACCATGCAGAAATCTCATTGATCATGTGCGATGTGGATTACTTCTCACTGTTTAATAATAGCTATGGTCATCAAGCTGGAGATAATTGCCTGCAGCAAATCGCCCTAGTTATGCGTTCAGCTATCAAACGACCTGCTGATTTAGTTGCTCGCTATGGTGGAGAAGAATTTGCGATTATTCTCCCCAACACATCTTCTCAAGGTGCACTTCATGTCGCAGAAGTAATTCGAGAAGGAGTAAAAAACCTACAAATTCCTCACAACCAATCAAACTACGGTTTAGTTACTATCAGTTTAGGTGTGGCTACCCTCATTCCCACTCTAGGGTTAGGACCTGAAGCCCTAATTGCTTTGGCGGATAAAGCCTTATATAAAGCAAAAGAGCACGGTAGAGATTATGTCTCTCTATTTTCTTAGCTAAAGGAGCTTTCAAGATATATGGCGGAATTAGAACATCAATCAATGAGAGAGAGGTTTAATCTATCTCGCATCGCCATAGAGTTCCCTCGTCAGACGGTCGCCTTCTGGTTAGCTATCATGGTGGCGGGAGTTTTAGCCCTCTCTTCCCTCAAATATGGTCTTTTTCCTGATATCAGTTTTCCTGTACTAGTAATTACTGCACAAGATAGTTCTTTAGTAAATACAATACAGACAGAAGCTAAATTGACCAAACCTTTAGAGAAACTCCTCAAAGACCTACCCAATGTTGATGAGGTATTTTCGACAAGTTATCCGCAACAAGCAGTTATCAATATCCTCTATAAACCTGGAACTGTCTTAGAAAAAGCTACAGAAGAGGTCAAACAAGCTTTAGCTAAGTTCCCCCTAGGACAGGTTAAATTAGAAGTCTTGGCGATTAACCTGAATGAATCTCCTGTCATTAGCTATGCTGTCACTAGCTCAACAAAAGACTTAAACCAACTAATTGAAATTAGCCAAAGAAACCTCTTACCAGCTTTAAAAGAGCTAACAGGGGTACTTAAAGTTAATCTTTTAGGGGACTCTAGAACAGAAAGCGCTCTGACTCAATTTCCCACTTTGATTCATTTTAAAGGGCAACCTGGTCTAGCTTTACAAGTAGTTAAAAAAAGTAATGCCAA
>CASBQB010000386.1 GCA_949127655.1 Chroococcales cyanobacterium PMM_0086
TAATGGTCTTAAATCTTCGATTAAACTCACAGATAGACAAAATTTGATTTTACGGTTCCTTAGTTCCTCTGCTCATCAATATTATTTTTTGTCTTAAATAACCTGCTGAATGTGGGCTCTGTTCGTAATTCTACGATTTGTCCAAAATCCGACTCGTTACATGTAAGTAAGATCGCGTTGTTGGTATTAGCTATCGCTGCAATCTTTAGATCCATATTTCCTAGACGAGGATAAGCTTTTCGTAAGCGTTGATGTTCTAGAGCAGCAGTGCGGTTGAACGGGAGAATCTCAATTGAACGGTAATCTGTTGCTAGTTGTTGTAAACCTTGATAAGCAAAAACTTGTTCGTCTAGAGTTTTTGCTTTGGATAGAAGACTGAGTCTACCTCTAACTTGTTCTTCGTAAGTAATAATAGTTACTGCAACTTGAAGTCCATCCAGTACTTCCAGCCTTGATAAAATTTGTTTACCTTCAATCCCATTGCGTTGGATGAGGCTGAGATGGTCTGTGTCAAAAATATACATCTAGTAGAGGATGGCCACCTACTCAGCAGAGCTTCGCCATTGTTGCCCTAGACGAATAGCTTCATCAAAGGTTGAATCGTTCTCAAAACTACCAGCAACCTTCAACCACCATGGTTCTTTTTTCTTGAAAGATTCAGCCAGAACCATTTTCATCTGTGCCAGTTCTTTTTCCAAAGTGGTCACTCGCGCTTCGAGTTGTTGAGAGCTATTTTCAATTTTTTGTTGGGAAGTCATCTGTCACCTAAGCATGATGTAAATATCTAAAAGAATTGTAGCATTATCGTTTTCATCAATTGTCGGCAAGATGTTCTTCTCATGTCTTGAAGCGTCATGTACTCAGTCATCAGTTCGTCAAGATAGTGTTTCTCTATTTTCGCGTCTAGCGTTCTAAGGGAATTTCTGCCATAATTTGCTCAAGTTTTTTGGCCATTACTTTATTTATCCTCCTGTTTCCTTCAATTGCCGCTCAATGAGACTATTTACTTATTGTCATTGACCAAATCTAAACTGTTGGCATTTTCTTCTGCCACATCAGTAATCCAATATATGGAATTTATTGAAGTGTTTTAGGAAGACATATTGCCCGGAAGTTCTGGCAAAAACATCGCTCCGGCAATTAAAGCACTTAAAAATCGCCATCTAACCGCACTTGGTAAAGTTAGATAATTCCTTATTGCCGAGGTAAACTTCAGAATTGTCTCAAAGAGGAGCGCTAGGTAGTCATTTATTAGGCTGGGAGGCTGTTCATTTTTGGTAGTCACCCCCCCCTCTAATGTATGTATATCCCCATTAAGGGGGGGGGTGGATACGGGGTATAAGCTATACTGTGACTCTCTTTCAGCCTTTTGAAGCTCTTTTTCCTTCCTTCTGTCTTCCCGATAAGCGAGGACTAGAAGGGCGAAGTTGAGTTGGTGGGCTTCTAGGCTGTAATACCGTACTTGCTGTTTACGTGCTCCACGCTTCCTTGAGAGCATCTTCAAACCCAACTGCTCAAGTAGGACTCCTAGTAACCACATAGGACTACATTTAGGCGCTACGGTAAATCCAAGAATAGCTTTGAGGTGAGCACGACAAGAGACCGCAATTTGAGTCATTTTGACTAATTCTGGGTCACTAGCAGTAACCTCCTCGCCTTTGAGTAGCCTAGCAAGCAGGGAAGGGAGTCCGAGGATCTGTCGTGCCAGCCACTTAGCAGAGTAGTTCCCCCAGTCCATACAGAGGGGGAAGAGGTCACGGTCAGCTAAATCTCTATCTCTGACAGTCTCAGGAGGTAGGGGGTAAACCTGTCCTGTATCCGAGTCCACTACATTACCTGGTGAAGGTGAAAGAACCCCTTCAAGGGCAATGAGTTTACTAATTAGTCGTCCTTGGTTATCTTTCTCTACTAATTCTTCGGTGACACGCAGTCCATATGCTTGGGCAATTCTAAACTTCTCGCATTCGTGGACTTCATCTGGGGGGAGGTAGTCTTTTGTTTGTCGGGCGAGGAATTCACTCTTGCTGATACAATTGGCTTCGGCAACTGCTTTCTGGTAGGCAGCATCGAGGGCATTTCCAGCTTTCTTTAGGCGTTCTTGGAAGTATTTGTCTTGGGCATTTCCTAAGCGCTTGATAGTATGCCCCATATCACTAAGCAGTAGTTGCAAGTCTTGTCTCAAGTTGTTGAGTGATAGGTTTCTGTTGGCTTCAATTTGGCAGTAGGCTTCAAGTGCCCATTCCTTCTCAGCACCTCTTTTACCTGTCTCTTTGTCAATACGAATGAGAAAGGCGGTCATCTGATTGCTCTCTAACAGCCTTTCTTTAATCTTGGTGGGATTGGTCTCTTTGTAACCAAAGGGTGGACGAGGTGCTACCCAGACGTGCATTGGCACATGTGGACGGGAGCGGTGTAGTGCTTGGGCACATTCTGTAGCTGTTTGAGAAACGCCATGAAATGCTCCAAAGATGAGGTCAAAGTGATAGTTAGGGATGTCAACGCCTGTGCCTAGACTAGGTGAAGCTAGTAGAGCATCTACATTCTTTACTTCTTCGGAGATATCTTTGATGAAGGCGACGTTCTCTTCGGAACCACTGTTCTCCGAATGTATTGACCAAATTCGCAACTGATTTTCTTCAGTATTTGTAGGACTTTCCAAGACTTCAACGGTCATAGCTAATTCAAGCTTTTTGATAAACTTTTTGGAATCAGCAACTACCATGATTTTCTGTTTAGCTAGAAGGGCAGCAAAAATTTCAGCGACCAGGACGCTGCTGTCGTCTCCTTCATACCAATAGATGATACGTCCCCCATTTTTGTACTGGTTAGATATGATAAATGGTTCGTCTGAAGGGCGCATGGCAGCGAAGAAATCAATAGTGGTCTCATCCATGTGAGCGTCTGCCAGCACCACCAATTTGGCTTTGCCTACGAGGTATTCGAGGACTTCTAGTATTTCAGCCCGAAACTCTTTACAGGTCTGGCTGTGGAGCATATGAGCGAGATACTGGCAGGTTTCATCAATGAATACACAGTCATAAGTATCAACAACATAGGTTAGCTTGTGCAGACTATCTACTGTAATAGAGAGTGCTGTGGCTTTGGAGAGGTCGCCATAGGAGATAGCCGAGTACATTTCCGTGTTTAGTCTTTGGGCTAGATTCTTGAGAAGGTTCACCCGATGACCATTGTTGAGAAACCGTACTTCTGGATGTTCTTCACGCCATTCCTTGAGTAGTTCTGTCTTTCCTGTGCCCATATCACTTTTGACTACCACCAGTCCTGAAGCGGGGAGTTTCACCGCATCTGAGAGGTAGGGGACTTTGACGGTTACATTTGGGCGGTATTTGCCCAATCCTCGTTTTGGGCGTAGGTAGCGTCGCCGATAGTCTTCTAGGGAGAGAGCATCAGCAAAGATGGCGAATAGAAGGCGGTCTGCCTCGAACCTACGAGCCATAATGAAATCATCAATACCTTTTTCAGGTCCTGGTAGGAGGGCGATTTCACAGGCACAGCCAGCTTTTTCGATAGCCTGTGCGGTACGGGTGGTTGCCTGAAAGAGGTTATAGCAGGTTTTGGGTTTTGTTTCATAGTCAAAGAGGATGACGAACTTCCGTCCTGGTTGCGCCAATGGGATTAAATCTGGGTGGAGTTGCTCGTTGAAATCTGCCTGGCCAACTCTTCCATTCCAGATACCAGGGAGAGCGATGGCCACAATGCCCTTACTAAGTAGACTGGCTGCTTTTTTCTCACCTTCAGTTAGGACAATCAGAATCTGGGGATGTTTTTGTACCCACTCCCAGAATGATACCGGATGAGAACTGTCTTGTAATCGTAGTGCCTGTGGTGAATGATAGCGCTTGATTTGGTGTCGTTCGGCTACTAGGTCCCAAATGTTAGGTGGAATATCAAAGTAGGTGACTCGGTTGGCAACTTTTGGTGGGGATTCATACTTGATGGCTTTTCCCTTGTTTAGGTCGATTCGAGGGTGGGTCGGTTTGAAACGTCCCCACTGCATCGGCTGCCAGTTGTTGAGCGGGTCGAGTCCTGATACCCACCAGCCACCGTCGTCATAGACATGGGCATAGCGATTGAGCCACTTATCGCGTAAGCGGTGATCGTTGCGTCGCTCGGAACTGGGCAGTGCCAGTTCTTTTTCCAAAGTGGTCACTTGCGCTTCAAGTTGTTGAGAGCTATTTTAAATTTTTTGTTGGGAAGTCGTGTGTCACCTAAGCATGATGTAAACATCTAAAAGAATTGTAGCATTATCATTTTCATCAATTGTCGTCAAGATACCCTTAAGATGTCTTGAAGTGTTATGTACTCAGTAATCAGTTCAACAAGAGCGTTTCTCTATTTTATTTCTGCGTTCCTCAGGAATTTCGGCCATAATTTGCTCAAGTTTTTTTGCTATAACTTTCTCCTCCTGTTTTTTTAAATTCACGCTTCCTTGATACTGTTTCCTCATTATCGCGGACCAAATCTCAACTGTAGGCATTTTATTCTGCTGCATTAGTTCAATATGTGGAGTTTATTGAAGTGTTTTAGCTACCGCGAAGAAAAGCAAGGAGGAGGCGGCAGGAGCATCGCCAAAGCAATTAAGGCTTTGAGAAATCGCCATCTAACCCCGTAAAATAAGTAGTTCATTATAGTCGCTGTCTCTAGTAACTATAATAAAGTCATTATCTTGAGCATATTTCCAGATTTCTAGATCATCTGCTTGCTCCATCGAAAGCATATAGACATGAATAGATTCAGGAAATAGGTCGAATAAACGATTGACTAAACGTGGTGACAAGTTATGGTCAAATAATAACTTCATTACTGTATCTCGGCCTTTGGCAGTACAACTAAAGTTTGACGCTCTCGCTCTGCTGCATAGCTTAGACAAGCCAAAATATCTTCTAGGCTCAAATATGGAAAATCTTCAAGTATTTCTTCATACGTCATTCCTGAAGCAAGATAGGACAACACATCATAAACGGTAATTCTCATTCCCCTAATACAAGGTTTACCGCTTCGCTTGGATGATTCAATTGTAATAATATCTTGGTAGTTCATTTTTTCCCTTCAAAAGCCCTTTCTTTTATAAGTTGATGCTAACTAGAAATTTGCTTCTTTTTCACACCTATCTATATAGTTAGTTTCAATGAATTATAGAGGGGGTGAGGAACACTTAAACAAACTAATACAAAAGAGTTAGGGAGCAGCTTTAAGAGTAAGTAATACAAAAGAGTTAGAGAGCATCAGCTACTAATACATAAATGTTAGGGAGCAAAGTTGAAACTAATATAAAAGAGTTAGAGAGCAAGACTAAGAGTAACTAAGAACTACTCTCTCATCACCCATCTATATAGTTGGTTTTAATTATTTATAGTAGGGGTGAGGTGAAAAGGTCAATATTCGTCATCCCCGTAAAGCGTTGGGATGGATTCAGACCATGTAAGATCCTCATCATCTACTCTCCAGTACTGAGGATATAAGGTCATATCTACTAATGGTTGTGCGGTTTCTGGCGACATAGATAACAGCTTCATCCTTGCAGTAATCTTCTGCTCGGCTAATTGTTCTGTTCCACCATATTCTACGCCCTCAGCAATCTCTATGCCCTCGTCTGTTAACGGCTTAAGAAATTCATTATCTTGATTCATTACCATCATCCTCACTCATATATCTAGTCTATTCTAATTACTTATAGAGGGGGTGAGGTGAGAAGGTCATGCTACGATCTGATTTTTCATCTCCATAAATTAGCTCTTACAGAACAAGGAGTAATACTAAAGTGTTAGGGTGCAAGAAATAAACTAATACAAAAAAGTTATGGTGCATTGTTTAAGGGAATAATATTAACGGCTTTTAAATTTCCTGACTGACAACTAACGTTAGAACTAAAAAAAGAAAGCTGTATTGTATAAATTGCCGAGAGGTTCAAATGGAATACTTTGCTCAAGTTTTAGAAGAAGAAGAACAAATTGATAATGAATTTTTAAATTATCTTGCACAAGCACAGTTTGAAGTGCTTAAAGATAGAGAAAATAAAATATTTGAACTAAGATATGGGATGACAGGAGAAAAGCCTTATACGTTAGAAGCTATAGGAAATAAATTTAACCTTTCTAGAGAAAGAATTCGTCAATTGTTGAATAAGTCTACAAGAAAAATAGTTTCAAAGGGAACATCTAAGATCAAGGCGGGAATAATTGATAGTCCCTGTGCTGTTCTGATTTTATATATTAGATCTATTATTCGTCCTGCTGAAGAAAACTCTGCTGAAAGACTTGTTGAATTTTTAAAGACCCATCTGTCTGATTTTCCCATCGAACAAGTCGCACTTCCATTATTAGCATCTTTAACATATTCAAATAAAAAAAATAAAGAAGAAAACTTAGAAAAAGCAAGACTTATTACTAAGAAAATTGAGCATGATAAAAATAGCTACTGTAAAATTCAAAAACTTTTAACTGATGTTATATATCCTAAACAAAAGATAAATTGCTCTGATTTTAGTATTTTTCATTCAAAGCGCAAAGTTGCCATGAATAATACTTATAGTTATTCGGGCGAGTTTTATAGTCAAAAATTATCTAGATTCATTCAGTACGAATCATTTTTAGAAAAGAGTTTTTTACTAAATCTTGAAAGACATAATGAAGTAATTTTTTACCAAGAGCAACCTCTTAAGATTGACTATAAAAATATTTATGGAAATAATTCTTCATACTATCCAGATATTTTATTTATTCTGAATGATGGGACAGGAGTAATTACCGAAATTAAACCAATTTGGCAAATGGCATTACAAAATAATCTTCTTAAATGGTCTGCTCTTAGAGAATATTCGAGAAATGAAGGTTTGGGTATATTAATTACAGATGGAAGATCTACTATTCAACAAATTCAAAAGCATGAAGTTAATCCAGATTTTGCTGATTTTGTCTTAAAAGAATTACAGAAAGGAAGTATTTGTTGGAATGAGTATAAAAACATTAAAGACAAGTTTCAGCTAAAAACAAAAGACTTTGTGGCATTAGTGTTAAACAATCGGCTCATTTGGCATTTAAGCCCATTTTATCTTGCTATGAAAGATATCCCTAATAGCTAGGGATAATATTAACTGAAATACCAAATAAATGGACTAAAATTTATGTTATAATTATCTAATCATTTTAGACTAAAATTGTTGAATAAAAAGTATAAAAATGACTAAACAAATTAAAAAGCCAAGACAAAATCCCAGAAACCATGAGGTAGAAAATGGACAAGTTTATTTACAATCTAAGCACTTTACGACAGATGGTAAATATGACTGGATAAAAGAGATATATCCAAACAAAGATAAACGCCTTTATTGTGCAGTTTTAAAAGATAATTCTATAAAAGTATCAGAAATTAAATATAAAATGAATCAATGGGAGCGTGATAAAGTAATATTTTTTCAGACTTGCTATAACGCTAATATTGATAAGTGGAGAGTAGGATATTTTACTCTTGAAGGGATAAAAAAATGGTCGGATGAGGATGGAGAACTTTTTGAAACATCTCTAGACGCATGGCTTTATAGAGAAGACTTAATTAACAACATTCAAGGTTTTAAAACTAAGCCTGACTTTAATAAGTATAAAAAACTTAAATAGATAAACAGGAGTTTATATAGGGGTTAGGGTTTAAGGTCATACAGCTTCCTTATTTCTAGCAGGAATAACCGCCATCTCTCGCTTCTAACCATCGTTTAATTCCTATCGTCCAATATAGGTAAAATGACCTAAAAAGCAGTCAAATATCGGAGCGTATAATTATGTCTAAAAAAGTTTTTATGGACTCTGAACTAAGAAAGATGGGCTTGTTACCGCCCGAACTATATGATTTAAAAGATATAGCGCCTATGTGTTGCATAGAATGGGCTGATGAGATTCTTGCCTATAATTTACTCGAAGAAAAACAAGAAAAAGAACGTGAAAAAGAACGCCAGAAACAAGAGAAAGAATCTAAAAGACAGAGGATCATTAATAATATATTTTTTACCTTATTTATGGTACTTATGGCTTCAATGGGTGTTGGTTTAGGCGAAGTGCTAGAGTACATTGCTAAAAGAAATTAAAATCTCATTCTTTGCCCAACGAACGTCACTACTTAATACAATAGTTTTAGGGAGCAGAACGTCACTACTTAATACAATAGTTTTAGGAAGCAACTATTAAGGTATGTAATAACTACTGTCTCATCACCCATATATGTTGTTTATTATAATTACTTATAGTAGGGGTGAGGTGCTCATGCAGCTTCCTTATTCGCGCCGAAGGTTTTATCTCGTTCTGCCCAACGATTAAGAACAGGATTACGGTCATCCCAACTACTATCACAACCCTTATAAATCCTTCTAGACTTGCCATCTATTGTGCCCCATCGGTCAAATGTTAGTTTCATCCCCAACAGACCGTATAAAAGTCTCTGATAAAAACCAATAGGGGTATCTTTAGGTGAAAGCTTAATACCCAAGACAGTTCTAATCTGGTAAGCAATTCTTGGAGTATTTATTTGGTCAAACTGTTCCTGCAGCCCAACTGTCGAAAATTCAGCATCTTTATCTAAGAATTGCTCAACATTCAAAAACTTAAGAGCAGCTATTTGGGCGGATAATTGTGTCTTGTTGACATCGGGACGAAAGACTGTCCCATCACCATCATCTTTAAGCTTGTTCAGAGATTGACGGTCACGTTCAATCAGAAACTCATGTCCCAATGTTAAGTAGTAGTAAAGTTTTAGTTTGGCATACCATTTATCATCATCCTTTTTAACCAGAACGGGGGTAACATCCTCTGTGAGATACCTTCTACATAAATCCCCTTTCCGTGTCTGCAATAACTCCTGCTCAGTCCTACCCCTTTGTTCCTTTAAACGTTCATGGGTAGCATTATCAGGGTTAGGGGTATCAGAAACCTCTTGGCAATACTTACTATAGTTCTCTTGTTTATTCATTTTAATCTCTTCGGCTGTCTCTTCATTTATGTCATCACCCTCGTTAATTTGATAACCAGCAGCCCCTACCTTAGTCTCTAAACAACCAGCAAATCTACTACTTTGATAGTTCAAGACACACGCCCTTTTAGCCCATGCCCACAATGAAGGAGTTTGTCTATTTTCATGGTCATCTTCTTCTAAATACTGAATCCCATCAAACTCATTAATGCCCACTTTCTGTAGCTGTTGAATTTGAGCATTACTTAGTAGTTTAGTACCGTTTAATAAGGGTTTAATTTCAAGACAACCGTTACCAATTTGGTTAAGAGACCAACCAATTGACCAGATATGACGGGGTATATGGGAACGCTCTCGTTCTAAAGATTGGACTACCGCTTCGACAGTCTGTACACCATGAGAAATCACAAAGACCTCATCAAAATGGTTATTAGTGATACTTACGCCTGTTTCAAGGGTAGGGGAGCAGATTACTAGGTCATAGCACTGGAGTAGTTCATTTAAGCAACTCATGCACCCATAGGCTGGATGGTTTTTATCGCTTAAACTCTCCGCATCAATGCGAAGGATTCTTAGATTGGGGAATTTCTTCTTAAAGTGATGCTCTAGATTACGTGTACCATAAGCAGATTTGTGTTTTTGCCCATCGGTAAAGAGGAGCAGTTTCTGGTTATCTTGTAGTTTGGATTCAGCTTTTTTAATTAGGCCTGAAGGATTCTTACCCCTGTACCAAAAGAGTTGTCTATTACCAAAGCTCACAGGGTTATAGGTATTTTTGACTATCCAAGTGGGGACATTCCAACCGATTAAGGCCTTGATGTAGCTTACTGAGATAGGAGTTAGATCTGCATCGGCAATATATATCTTGCCCCCTGTTGAAGCAACTTTTTGTAGGAGAGCTTTAAGGGTTCTAAGGATTCTAATACGATGTTTTTGACAAGTACTCCCATTAAGGACGTGCCAGAGGACTTGTTCAACTTCATCAATAATGACTGTTGCACCTGTCCAGTAATCGCTATCGCCAATAAAGGGGGGGTTAGCTTTATCGTGTAGGGAGTCGATGCACAAGGTATAACCGAAGAGGTCGCCATGTTCAGTTTTATGTACCTCTGTGCGATAACAAACACCAAAACGGGCAGCTAAAGCAATGGCTAATTGTTCTCTGTGGACTATAGCAATAACTCGTTGACCTCTATCTAATAGAGGTTGTATCCTAGTAGCCAGCCATTCGGTTTTCCCTGTCCCCTGATAACCTCTCAAACCAATTAAGATAGCCTCTGTAGGGGGGTTAAGGGAATCAGGAAAATAACGCTCATGGATGGTAAGGTCTGCTTTTAGGTCTAGGTATTTAAAAAGAAGATACTCAGATAGACTTTGACGGTTAGCGTAGAGTCCTTGATA
Organism: Chroococcales cyanobacterium PMM_0086; assembly: GCA_949127655.1. Taxonomy (GTDB): domain Bacteria; phylum Cyanobacteriota; class Cyanobacteriia; order Cyanobacteriales; family Microcystaceae; genus CAISPN01. The sequence continues at coordinate 10,378 of CASBQB010000386.1, forward strand.
GTAGTCAACACCTTTGGCAACGATTAGGTCATCTACACCTTTTTCTACATCATTCCAATTGACCACATTAACTATGCAGCCTTTGTATTGAAACAATTTCCCTGTTTTGGCAATGGCTTTATGGACATTTTCTCTGGTTGACAGCTTTGGGTCATTATCAAAACAGAAGTTAATTTCTCGTCCTTTAGTTGCAAAAGAAAGTAGTTGAGGAATTAGATGGGGTAGTCCCAACGGGTTACCTAGTCCATCTTTAGGTTGTCTAAAACCACTATAGATACCGGGTAGCCCAATAGTGACTATACCATTACTCAGTAAACAACCCGTTTTTTTAACTCCTTCAGTAATAGTGAGGGGGATATTAGGGTTATCTATTACCCATGCCCAAAACTGGAAGTTAGGGTTACTCTTGGCAGGTCTTGTGCCATCGTTCGTGAGAGAACAAGAGGGATAAATCTCTATGGAATTACCAATACTCTGCCAGATAAAATCGGGAATTTTTAGTATAAATGCTTCAGTTGGCTTTTTGGGGGGATGTTCATACTTAATAACTTTAGTCTTTGACTGGCCAGTCCCGTAACCTCTGGCTTCCTCTGTTATGATGCGTGGACGATCTGGTTTGAAACATCCCCAAAGGCTTTCTTCACCAGTTATAGCGTCAATAGTTCCACAAAACCAGCCACCATCTTCTATATGTTCATATTTTTTGAGCAGAGCGTCACACAGCCGTCCATCGTTACGTCTGTTAAGTTTGTAGTTATCGCCCTCAAGAAGAGGGTCGTCATAGAGTAAGAACTCATAGGTAGTGTCACCTGTCAGGGAAACTAAGTTTTGCTCGATTAGGGTTTGGTCAATAGTTGCTTATTGAATAGTCAAATATAACGACCCGTTATATCTGTCCAATAAACCATTTTGAACGGTCGAACCGTCTGGGATGTCCTACCAAACAACCACTATCTCGCCCTAGGA
>CASBQB010000387.1 GCA_949127655.1 Chroococcales cyanobacterium PMM_0086
AAATCGTAAACACAGACAATGACTAGCAATAACTCCATTTATAACAAATCATTTGCCATTCGTGAATTTACGACAACCAAACAAGTTAACTTTTTTGAGAGTCTTAAACAAAACCGCTATACCGGTCAATTGTTACTGACAAGTAAAACTAACGAGAAATGGACATTCTATCTTTACCTGGGCCGTTTAATCTATGCAATGGGTGGGGTTCATCCAGTTAGACGCTGGTGGAGAAACGTCTCTGTTTATCTACCAGAGATAGCAGCCCAGAAGTCCACTCTACAACTTAACTTAGCCAGTATAACCCCGGATAATCTACAATTGTCGTGGGAATATAATTTACTCCATCTTTGGCTAGAGCAGGGTTTAGTCACTAAAGAACAATCAGCTAAAATGACTCGCTCTGTTTTAACAGAGGTTCTTTTTGATGTAACTCAAGCAATAGAAGTGACTTGTGAACTAAAACCCAATAATCAACTGACAGCCCATTTAGTCTTACTGGATGCAGAACAAATTTTAGCAGGCGTGCAAAAAATCTGGCAGGAATGGCAAGAAAGGAAAATAGCCGATAGGTCGCCAAATAGTGCCCCAATCATCAGACAACCAGAAGAATTACAACAGCGCACATCGCCTCAAACCTATGTCAGTCTAGCCAAATTATTAGATGGAAAACAGACGTTAAGAGACATATCCACAGGACTTAAGCGAGATCCAATGGTCTTAACTACTTCTCTGTTACCCTATATCCAAATGGGTCTAGTAGAACTGATCACCATAGGAGACCTACCCTCGCCAGTTGTCATTTCTGAGCAAAATCAAACTAGTCAGGCTACTAGAGAACAATCAACAGGCCCACTAATTGCCGTACTAGACGATAGTCCTTTAATGTGTCAAACCCTAGAGAAAATTTTAGTAGCCAATAACTATCAATTCATTGGGATCAATGCACCACTGCGGGCCATGGCTATTTTAATGTCTCGTAAGCCAGATTTAATCCTTCTAGACTTAGTAATGCCCAATATCAATGGTTACGAAATATGCCAACAACTCAGAAGATTAACTCTTTTCCGTCATACCCCAGTAGTTATCTTAACAGGCAATGATGGCATCGTGGACAGAGTTAGAGCTAAAATGGTTGGGGCAACAGACTTCCTTAGCAAGCCAGTCAATGCAGAAGCTCTCCTAGAAACAATACAGAAGTACCTTAAACAAGAAAGTCTAAGATAGGACTCTGTAAAAAGGTTAAATATCCTTTGACCAGCTACTGTCAAAATATGAAAAGAAGAACTTATTCAAAGAATAATAAAGGAAAAATTTATGGGAACAGCTTTAGTGGTGGAAGACTCTATGACAGAACGAGCGATCTTTTCAGAATGTTTAAAGGAAATTGGCATCAATGTCACAACAGCAAGCAGCAGTGAAGAAGCCATTGAGAAGATTAAAACAATCAATGTAGATGTAATAATTTTGGACATCGTGCTGCCTGGTCGCAGCGGATTTGAACTATGTAGAGAATTAAAAGGCTCAGAAAAATTCAAAAATATTCCGATTTTGATGTGCTCAACTAAACAAACAGAAATGGATAGGTTTTGGGGAATGCGTAATGGCGCAGATGCCTATTTAGCCAAACCTATTGATCAACAAGAATTTATTAACACTATTCAAAAACTACTTAATCGCTCTCTTATCTAGGAGATTTTCTAGTGCTTTCAGACCTTAAATCAATCCTGAAAAACCCTTCATCAGAAGCACCGGAGCAGTACTTGCGTTTTGAAATAATGCCACAAACACAGGTAATGCTTCCATTAACTCAAATTAGCGAAATTTTGACCCTGACATTAGCTCAAATAGTACCTATCCCCTCAGTACCTAATTGGGTAATAGGTGTTCATAATTGGCGAGGAGAAATACTCTGGATTGTTGATATAGGCGATTTAGTGGGATTGATGCCCTGGACTCAATACGCCTCCACAACCACCAATTATCGAGTAATCATCCTGCGTTCGACTGGTACCAAAGGAGAAAACATTTTTTTAGGACTTTTAGTACCACAAGTTGAAGACATCGAATGGTGTTCTAATAGTGAAATATACTCACCACCACCTTCAGCAATTATTCCCAGTATGGCACCATTTTTACGTGGTTATTGGCTCAAAGCAGAGGGAACAATAGTAATAGTCCTAGATGGAGAAGCAATCTTAGCAGCGATGCCCTAATAAAATAGTCTACTTTTATCAACAGATGATAAATTTGCCCAGCACTCATTATGAATCCTTAAATCTACTCTTAAAAAATTGGTAAAAAAAATATGAATCAGTCCCCTGAGAAAAAAAGTACATTGACACCAGATAGCTTTGACTGGAATCAAACAGATATAATGCCCCTCTTCAATAGCAATGAAAAAAATAATGGTTCTCCCAAAGAATCATTACCTTTATCGCCTATTCCAGCAAGTAACCAAGAATGGGTAAACTCAACAACCGTTGAAGATAGCAATTGGTGGAATCGTCAAAGTCTAGGTTTAAAAGCCGCTATAATCGCCACAGTGCTAGGTAGTATAGCTATATTAGGGGTTGGTAGCCTAGTCTATCAAACTGCTAATTCACAACTAACTAAACTAGAAAGTACTAGACAATCACCAGAAATTAAAGAGCAGAAAAATCAACTCTTTTTACTCTACATATGGACTAGTGGACTCTCAATTGCAGCCATAGCATTCGTCTCCTCGATTCTCTTTGATCGCCTCCTCAAACCCATTCAAGAAACTGCTCAGACAATTAAAAAAATAGGAGCAGGAAATCTCAGCATCCGTCTAAAAGTCGAGGGAGAGGATGAAGTGGCTATGTTGAACCAGAACATCAACGCAATGACATTAGGTATTGAAAATCTCCTCTTCTCCAAAAACCAAGCACTTCAACAAACTCAATTCTTAGCAGATATTACTAGTAGCAGAGTAACAGAAAGTTCGGGTTTAGAACGTTTAATCGCTCGGATGCTAGAAGGACTAAAAGGTTTTTACGAAGCTGACCGCGTAGTGATTTACCGAGTTAACTACAATGGGGGTGGAGTAACCCACGAATCTCTCTCATCAGGTTGGCCCAGCGCACTCAATCAATGGATTATGTTAAATGATGCCTGTATCCCCTCAGAACTCTTGAAAGCCTACGAAAATGGACGCATTGTCCCCACTAATGACGTATCCCAAGCAGACTGGCATCCAGACCATATGAACTTAATGGAGCAGTTAGAGATTAAATCCAATCTAGTAGTACCAATATTAGATACAGGGAAAATTCATTCACTACTGATTGTCCACCACTGCCAAGAGATCCACAACTGGCAAGATTATGAAATTAATTTTCTCACAGCAGTTGCCGAAGAGTTTGGGACTGTCATAAGTCGTTTAGGAGCACAACAGAGAAGAATAGAAGAGGCAGAACGGGCACAGAAGCTCAAAGATATTACGGTTTCTATAGCCAATGCTAACAACACCCAAGAAGTCTATGAGATTGCAGTTAAAGCAGTCCGTCAAGCAATTAAATCAGATCGTCTAGTTGTATATAAATTTGATCCGGTTTGGGGTGGAACAGTAGTCGCTGAATCAGTCTTAGCTGAGTATCCAATTGCCCTTAACGCCCAAATAGACGACCCCTGTTTTGCCCAAGACTATGTAGAAAGGTATCGCAATGGTCGCGTTAAGGCCCTTTCTAACATCTATCAAGCTGGACTAACTGACTGTTATCTTAAACAGCTAGAACCCTATCAGGTAATCGCCAACATCGTAGCACCAATCGTCGGACGGGGTAAGTTAACAGCCCTCTTAGTCGCACATCAATGTTCCGGCCCACGTGAATGGGATCAAGCAGAAATAGAATTCTTTGCCCAAGTAGCCACTCAAGTAGGACTAGCTGCTGAAAGAACAGAGTTACTACAACAACGAAGCATCTCAGAAGAAGGACAAAGAGTAGAAAAAGAAAAACTGCAAAAACGCGCACTAGAACTCCTCATGCAGGTTGACCCAGTCAGTAGAGGCGATTTAACCATTAGAGCAACCGTCACTGAAGATGAAATTGGCACAATTGCTGACTCATTCAATGCGACTGTTGAAAACCTACGCAAACTAGTCACACAAGTACAAAGCGCAGTCGGACAGGTAGCTAGTACCGCAATCGACAAAGAAATATCAGTTCGCGGTCTTTCTGTTGAATCTGTTAACCAAGCTAAAAATATCGCAGGCGCACTAGAAAGTATTCAAGAAATGACCGAATCAATTCGGGTAGTCGCTCTTAATGCTGAACAAGCCGAAATTTTTGTTCAAGAATCCAATAAAACAGTAGAAACAGGCGAAGCTGCCATGAATCGTACTGTTGACAGTATTATGGCTATTCGAGAAACAGTAGCAGAAACAGCCAAAAAAGTCAAGCGTTTAGGAGAATCTTCCCAAAAAATCTCTAAAGTTGTCAACCTGATTAGTAGTTTTGCCGACCAAACCAACCTCTTAGCCCTCAATGCCTCGATAGAAGCCGCCCACGCAGGAGAAGAAGGGCGAGGCTTTGCCGTTGTAGCCGAAGAAGTGCGCTCATTAGCTCGTCAATCAGCCGAAGCAACAGCCGAGATAGAAGCATTAGTGGCGACAATTCAAGCAGAAACCAATGAAGTGGTCGCGGCAATGGAAGCAGGAACTGAGCAGGTAGTCGTAGGCACCAAACTAGTCGAGGAAACTCGTCAGAGTCTCAACAAAATTACCTCAGCATCCCAAGAGATTAATCAGCTAGTCGGAGCAATCTCCATCTCAGCAATAGAACAGGTAGAAACAAGCAAAACAGTCACATTGGTCATGGAATCAGTCGCTACCCTCTCTGATAAAACCTCTAGTGAAGCAAATCAAGTCTTAGTCTCTTTTGAACAACTGCGAGAAGTTGCCCAATCCCTACAAGAGAGCGTTAGTAAGTTTAAAGTTGAGAATAATTAATTATGAAAAGCCAAATACCTCTCGATAATCTCCTGTCAACAAGTAAGACTCAAACCTCAAATGGACAAGAAAAACTGCAAATTGGTCAGATCCTCTTAGGGTTGTCCTTTGTAGTACTCTTAGCAGTGACCTTTGCCCCGCAGCAAAAGAAATCACTCCTAGAACAAATAGCGATTCCTTTAGCAGCCCTAGGAGTAGCTGGTGGGCTAGCCTTAAACACCAGTAAATCCCTCAATAAACCCCTCAACCGCTTACAAAGATTGAGTCAAGAACTAGCTAGAGGTAACTATCAAGTCCGTTCTCAGCTATTAGCCCAAGGAGAAATAGGACAATTGACAGAGCAGTTAGACAGTCTAGCCGAAAATCTGGAAAATCGCCAGAGCAAAACGCAGCAAATAACTGAACTCTTTCGCCGTCTAGTTGATTTGTCCTGTAGTCCAGAAAACGAGGCGCAATTAATTAAACCTCGTCTACAGAAAGTTCTCACTCTAGCTAAAAATATTATTGGTGCAGAGGAGATCTATGTTTACCAAGGTGAAGAAAGGGAAATTCTAGCTGAAGCCTCAACAATTGAACAGATGATCACTGGCTCGTTAAAAGAAAGTAACACCCAAGTTATTCCTCTGACCAATGGGGGACTAGTAATTGTTGGAACCAATAATTGGACTCAAGCAGAAAAAAGCTTAATCGAGCAATTAGCCAGCCAACTTGGTCAGATTATCTCTCAACTAAACGAGAGACAACAACAACAAAGTGAATCTAAACTGGTTCTAGCTCTCAAAAATCTCACCCTAAAAATTGCCAGCAGCCTTGAACAGCAAAAACTCTTTGATTTAGTGGTTAAAGAGTCCAGAGCAGCTTTAGAGAGTGATCGGGTAATAGTATATCAATTCAATGCAAACTGGCAAGGAACCGTAGTAGCTGAGTCTTTAGAACCAGGCTATCCAAAAGCTCTCAACGCTATGATCCATGATCCTTGTTTTGCCGCCAATTATGTAGAGAAATATAAAAGAGGCCGTATTCAGGCAACACCAGACATACTCAACTCAGGTTTAACAGAATGTCATCTGGGACAGCTTAAACCCTTTAGTGTTAGAGCAAATCTCGTCGCCCCCATTCTCTCAGAAGGAAATCTCTATGGACTGCTCATTACTCATCAATGTTCAGGTCCAAGAAACTGGCAAAAAGCAGAAATGGACTACTTTATTCAACTAGCTTCACAGCTTGGAGTAGCCCTAGAAAGAGCACAACTCAATAGACAACAACAAGAAGCTGAACAACAACAAAGAAAAGCCAAAGAAATACTTCAGAAAAAAGCTCAAGCTTTACTTAAAGCCATCCAGCCAGCGAGTATGGGGAATTTAACAGTACAAGCAGAAATCGGTGAAGATGAAGTTGGCACAATAGCTCGATCTTATAATCAGACATTGGGAAATATTCGTCAAATCTTGAGCCAAGTTAAAGCGACTACCACCCAATTAACCCAAACTAGTCAAGACAATAAACAACAGATCAACCAACTAGCCCAAGCATCTAAAGGACAATACCAAGAACTACAGACAGCAGTCGAACAAGTTCAATACATGGAACAGTCTATTGAAAGAGTGCAACAAAGCGCCCAAGAAGCCTTAAAAAACGTGCAAGAAGCTCATCTGACCGTCTCAACTGGGGAAAGTAATATGAACCAGACAGTAGAAGGCATTCAGGCTATTCGAGAGACCGTTATAGAAACATCGAAGAAAGTAGAAACACTCGGGGAAGCTTCGGAAAAGATTTCTAAAGTAGTTAATCTGATCTCTCACTTTGCAGCCCAAACCCATATCTTAGCACTCAAAGCCTCCATAGAAGCAGCTAGAGCAGGAGAAGAGGGAGAAAGCTTTGCAGTCATTGCCGATGAAGTAAGGAGTCTGGCCGCTCAATCTGCAGAAGCTTCAAGCGAGATAGAAACTTTAGTTGGCAACATCCAAATTCAAACCATAGAAGTAATCAGAGCGATGGAAACGGGCACCCAGCAGGTCACCTTGGGCACTCGTTTGGCAGAGACAACCCGTCTAAATCTGCAAAAAATCGCCCTAGCTAGTAATCAAATTACTCATCTAGTTGAAAATATTAGCCAAGCTAGCCAAGAACAGACACAAACTAGTTCCTCAATGACCCAAGTGATCCATAAAGTAGCTAGTGTCGCCCAAAAAACAGCTAGCTCAGCAACAGAAGTAACAGAACAGGTCGATTATTTAATTTCAGTTGTCGGCAACCTACAACTAGATCTCAATCAATTCAAACTTTAAGATATGCTGAACCCTAAAATCCGCGATCAAGCTTATCAATTTTTCATTGAAGAGGCACCAGAATTACTCGAAATTATCGAGCATGGTGTACTCAACTTAAAGACAAACCGTACCACTAACAATGTCCATGAATTAATGCGTGCAGCCCATTCCCTAAAAGGTGGCTCCGCTAGTGTAGGTTTAGAAAGCATTAAAACTATATCTCATCACTTAGAGGACATCTTTAAGGCTTTTTATAACCAAGAGGTCTTAATTGATGAAGACTTAGATGGGCTCCTCCTAGAGGCTTATGATGCTTTGAAAATACCTCTAATGGAGCAAATTGAGACTAATCACCATGACTCAGAAGCAGCCCTAGCTAAGGCATTACCAATTATTGAACTAATTGAGCTACTACTAGGCGAGAATCTGGATCATACTGACCAATATTTACCTAGTTCTTCAGATTTAGGCGTTGATATTGTCAAATCTATCTTTGAAGTAGATGTTGCTCAAGCCCTAGAGAAACTAGAAACGTTGCTCAAATCATCTGATCAAAATCAAATTACTGACGAATTGAGAGCCTCCGCTGAAATGTTTAGCGGATTTTCTGAACTCCTCAATCTGCCAGGTTTTGGCGAAATTTCTCAAATGGCTACTCAAGCCCTCAATTGCCATCCTGAACAATACCTAGAAATTACTAAGATTGCTTTAGAAGACTGGCAGAGGGCAATTGAAGCTATATTAGCAGGAGATCGTAATCAAGGTGGTTCTCCTTCAGTAGCCTTACTTGCTCTAGCAACTGAGGAGGTTCTTACACCAACGGTTCCTCAAGCTGATTTAAACTCTCTCTTAGAAAACTATTGGGAACCAGAAGAAGAAACCTCCTCCGAACATGAAGTTTTGATCCCGCCTTTAGAAACTCCCCCAACTCTTGAACCTCTCTCTCTTGATGAAGTTTTTTATAAACCTCTAGTTGAGCAATCTATAGATAATGCTCTTGTTCTTGGCTCTGAGTTAACTAGTCTAGATGAAATGTTCGGTAGTCCAACTAGTCCTAGTCTAGATGAAATGTTCGGTAGTCCAACTAGTCCTAGTCTAGATGAAATGTTCG
>CASBQB010000388.1 GCA_949127655.1 Chroococcales cyanobacterium PMM_0086
TCACCTTGGCTGCCGTAACTGCCTTGGTACGTAATCTTGAAGCTAACAATTGGTTTAGAACAGGACAAATTAACTTTAGGTTAGTTCCCTACACTCAATTTTAATTGCACAGGTCGGAAAAATCTGGTTATGGGGTCGGAGTAATACATTGCCCAGCAAATTTGAGCAGGTTGGCAAAGATAATATCGTTGTTATTAACCTTGAGATCGTTAACCCAAATTGGCTGCCAGTCAGCAGGTGCATTAACATAGGATTCGCTATCCGAATCCATGAGTCCATAAAATACCTCAGCAACAATCCTGCCACCTACCCACCCAAGCTGGGTTTGTGCTATCTCACGTTCTAATAATTGCTCTTCATTAAATGTGCAATCTGGTGCATACCGAAGTTTATCTACAATTCTGGCTTGGGCTTCAGCTAAAACATAAAACCATAAAGGAGTGTCGGTTAACAATTTTTGATCGATAGGTTCAAATTTAAAAAAGCCATCTTTTCCTACAACCTTCTTTCTCACCACTAAGTACTTTTTGTCGAGCGGCTCAATTGGAAAACCTTTCTTGTCTGGGTGATGACAATCATCCTGTCTAAACCCCTTTTCTTTGAGCAACTTGGCGATCTCTTGTCCGCTTTGGATGCGGTAATTATTACCTCGCAATAAGTTAAGCAAAGCTAATGAGGGACGATCTTTGTCTGGTAAAGAATCAGGATCGATTGCATCCTTGACCTCTTGAATTGCCCCTTTAGGATTGGGACTTGTTGGCAAAACACTGAGCGGTAAAACAGTCAGTGGATCTACTAACGTTGTATCAATTTTATAGGCGAATTGTAATCGGACGGCAGTGTTTGGCTCTAGACCATCTTCACCTGTTGGGGGATCGCCAAGACCAGCAGGAATGTGTGAGGGAGTTGTAGATGGGAAAAAGCGACCCCAATCGTCAATTTGATCGATTTGGCGAAGGGGATCGAATCCTAACAAGCTTGGTTGGTTAGGATTGGTACTGTCACTGGGAACAAAAATACTAAAACGTCCGGGTTTGCCATTATGGGGATCGTTGTCAGCATTAAGGCGATAACCAAATCTTACGCCTGAATGCCCGAAGCGATAAGCTGCTGCAACAAATTCACGAGGTAAGTTGATTCGCTTGTCTTCTGTATATAGAGCATAGCAACTACTCCGATTTGCTGGGTTTGGAGCTTTTTGGAGATCTTTAAGTACTTCAGACTTGACAATGCGGGGTAAAAAATCTTCGATAACTAACTTTTGATAGGCCCAACGCACCTCTTTACGAGCAGCCTCGAACAAAGCTGTTCCTTTCTCTTTTAGTGTTGGATCTTTTTCTATTAGCTTTGCTACCACTGCATTGTGGAATTTCACAAAAGACAACTGAATTTGACTGACAATCGAATTTTCATCATTGCGCTTGTCGCCGATGATAGCGCGACCATTTGGGCTACGCAGTAGATCTTCATCTGCCTGATCGGTAAAACCATCAATTATTTGTCGATCGGTGATGGTGGTACTTACAGGAACCTGATTAATGTTGTCTTTTTTAAATAACAACGAAGCTCCATCATCACTATACATAAATGGTTGAGCATCTGGACCATCGCCATATAATGAGTCCAAATCAAAGCGCGGCGTTCGCAAATTTGTGGGCAAACGATTTTGTTTACCCATATCTGCTGGGTTCAATGAAGATGTATTATCAAAAGTCAGATCGTGATCTATAAATTGACCGAAATAGGTATAACCTGCGGGCAGCAATAGGTTTTCTTCCGCATCGGCACCATCTTTAACCTTATCGGGGTCTCCTTTCATTAAGCCGGCAAGTGCCAATAGGAGACCTGCGGGATAGCCGACTGCTCTTAATGGTAATAGTGCCGTAAAATCTTGTTCGCGCGTACCGACTTTACCATGACCGAATCCACTCATATGTGGTGCTCCTTAATATTAAATAACTAAGATAAACGTCAAACTTTTAACTACCTGAGAACCTGCGATCAGACTCAAAATATCAGCCTAATCTCTCTAAATAAGGGGATTGGATTGATATTTGTTTCACAACAGGCTAAATTCAGCAATTCTCCCAGGGAGATGTTTTGCGAATGTATTCGATCTGTGATGGCATTAGTTTAATCACTTCAGAATGACTTTTTTTCACGCAAGCGACATACCGTAACAAATATTTGTATTTGATTGTGAATTAATAGTTGATCAATCTTGGGGTAAAGACAGGATACGGGTAAAATTTATCACGATGTCTAGTTTTGATAACTCACTACACTACATCAACCCGGTCGTGCAGCGAATAAACGTGGGAAAGTACTATAATAAGGAGGTAATCGTATCTATTAAATCAAAATGCAATTGATACTATCTATTATCGACCTAAATATAGATTCTGATGAAATACATACTATACTTCAATCTCATACGGAAGGTAGTAGTTTGAGAGGAATAAGTAGGATTACACAAAGAGCTTATGGAACAGTAGTTTCAGTGGTTAGAGCAGACGAGCGTCAAAAAGCACAAATAGTTCACAACGCCAGAGTACAGAAAATAGAAACTGATGAAGTAAGTGCTGACGTTCCCGCAGGGTTGCCGTGGGCTGTTGTGGTCATTTGTTGAAAAAAACAAAAAAACTGTCTTCGGGACGAATTAATGGTAGGAGATTGTTGGACTGGCTTAAGTATAGCTGAAGAGAGTGGCTTGATTTTGGCTGCTCGTAGTTCTCGAAGAGTGTCGGAAAACACACAGATGATTTCATTGAAGAATTAGTAGTTAGTACCGTATTTCCCGCAGGGTAGGGAAAACTGATTGTCAAAATTGGAATACTGATGGCTGGGGTGGGTATGAGCGAGTTTTACCTCCTGTAGGCTTCGAGCCGCCCGTAGGGTAGTTAACCATCAAATCGGCAAAGACAAAACCCAACGCAAGTGAACGAACTAATGGAATTCTCCGACAACAAACGCTCCCGGTGGCATAGGAGACAAAATAAATTTGCCAAGGTTTGGGAACAGACCAAAGTTACAGTACGATTAATAGTCAGTTATTTTAATTGGATTTGGGTTCATAGTCGTCATAAAAACACGGCAGCTATTAGAGCGCTCCTTAGCCAACGAGAAATGGACTTGGAACGACCTAGTTACCTATCCCACACTTATCTGATGCACGACCGGAAAACACTTGACTTTTGAAGTAAAGAAATGGTTTGATTGGTATAATGTCGAAAGACCACATCAGACCTTTGAAGACCAAACTCCCGAACAAGTTTATTGGAAGAGTTTGAGGTAAGCTTAGGATGTGTTCTTAGTTAGGGAGTAAATTGTTTAGAGCTTAACTCCCCACAGAAATTGTCCGACTAATGGGATATCCACCTCAGTCTTGGGCTAATGTCCAAGATTGTCTAAGTTCTATCTAGCGGTAAAATAAACATAGCATCGCCAAAAGAATAGAAGCGGTACTGTTGAGAAATTGCCTCTTGATAGAGCGAGAAAAGACGCTCACGCCCAATTAAAGCTCCCACTAACATTAATAGACTAGAACGAGGAAGATGAAAATTAGTAATCAGTCCATCTACTAATCGCCATTGATATCCAGGATAGATAAAAAGATCTGTTTTTCCCTTAAATGCCTGTAATTGCTCTACTTCCTGGATATTTTGTGCTTTAGCTGCTCCTTCTAGGGTTCTTACTGTAGTAGTTCCTACAGCAATAATACGTCCAGAACCTTTTTTAGCTGCTTGAATTTGTTCTACAGTTTCTTGGGGTATAGAAATCCATTCCTGGTGCATTTGATGAGCAGTAATATCTTCTACCTCTACAGAACGGAAAGTCCCAAGACCAACGTGAAGCGTAACATAGGCAACTTTAACCCCCATCTGTTGTAAATTAGCTAATAATTCAGGGGTAAAGTGTAACCCGGCAGTAGGGGCTGCTACTGCACCTAAATTACTTGCATAGATGGTTTGATATTGCTCTGGTAAAGCTTGTGATTCTTTGATATATGGTGGAAAAGGAATCTTACCTTGTTCTTCTAACCATTGCCAAAAAGATACTCCTTCAGGGAGTAAAAATTTAATTATTCGGCCACCTGTTGTTAAATCTCGCTCTAGAATTTCAGCTTTTACTCCCCCTAAAAAA
>CASBQB010000389.1 GCA_949127655.1 Chroococcales cyanobacterium PMM_0086
AAGATGGATCGTACAGGTGCGAATTTCTTTAAAGTCTATGAACAGGTTAAAGACCGTCTGAGAGCTAGGGCTGTACCTATTCAGATTCCAATTGGAGCAGAAAACGACTTCAAAGGAATCATTGATTTAGTACAAATGCGAGCTAACATCTATAAAGACGATCTAGGCAAAGAATTTGAAGAGACGGATATTCCAGAAGATTTATTAGAAATCGCTCAAGAATATCGGACTAAATTAATCGAAGCGGTATCAGAGACAGAAGAAGAACTGATCGAAAAATACCTAGAAGGAGAAGAGCTAACCATCATCGAGGTTAGAAGAGGGCTGCGCAAAGGAACAGTTAATGGCACCATAGTGCCAATGCTCTGCGGTTCAGCCTTCAAAAACAAAGGCGTACAACAGCTACTAGATGCAGTGGTAGACTATCTACCATCCCCCCTAGATGTTCCAGCCATCAAAGGGATTCTACCTGATAAGACAGAGGCAGAAAGAGCAGCTAGTGACCAAGAACCTTTCTCAGCCTTAGCCTTCAAAATCGCTGCAGACCCATATGGAAGATTGACCTTTATTCGGGTCTACTCAGGAGTCTTAGGTAAAGGTAGCTATGTTTACAACTCTACTAAAGACCTCAAAGAAAGAGTATCTCGCTTGATTGTCTTAAAAGCCAATGACCGGATCGAAGTAGATGAATTAAGAGCAGGGGATCTAGGCGCGGCAATTGGGCTAAAGAGTACTATTACGGGTGACACACTCTGTGATGAGAACAAACCAATCATCCTAGAATCTCTATTCATCCCTGAACCAGTGATCTCAGTAGCAGTAGAGCCAAAAACCAAACAAGATATGGAGAAGCTCTCCAAGGCTCTCCAAGCACTCTCTGATGAAGATCCAACCTTCCGGGTCAGTATAGATCAAGAAACAAACCAAACCATCATTGCTGGGATGGGAGAACTACACCTAGAAATTCTCGTAGATAGGATGTTGCGGGAATACAAGGTAGAGGCGAATGTCGGTAACCCTCAAGTAGCCTATCGGGAAACAGTCCGTAAACCATCCAAAGCAGAAGGCAAATACATCAAACAAAGTGGAGGAAAAGGACAATACGGACACGTGGTCATTGAACTGAGTCCTGGTGAACCAACAAGCGGTTTTCAGTTCGTTTCTAAGATTGTCGGGGGGTCTATTCCTAAAGAATATATCCCAGCTATCGAACAAGGCATCAAAGAGTGTTGTGAGTCTGGTATACTAGCCGGTTACCCCCTCATTGATGTCAAAGCAACGCTTATAGATGGTTCCTACCACGATGTAGACTCCAATGAAATGGCCTTTAAAATCGCAGGCTCAATGGCTCTACGCGAAGCAGTGATGAAAGCATCTCCAGTCTTACTAGAGCCAAAAATGAAAGTAGAAGTAGAAGTACCTGAAAACTACTTAGGCGATGTAATGGGAGACCTCAACTCCCGAAGAGGCAGCATCGAAGGCATGGAATCAGATGCGGGAATAGCCAAAGTAGGCGCAAAGGTTCCATTGGCGGAAATGTTCGGTTATGCCACCGACATCCGCTCCAAAACGCAAGGAAGAGGGGTTTTTACCATGGAGTTCAGTCACTATGAAGAAATCCCCCGTAACGTCGCTGAAGAAATCATTGCTAAAAGCAAAGGGAACACCTAAAATTCTTTGAGGTTTTGGCTAGTCATTGTTGTACTAGCCAAAACACAAAGCCCAGTCAGTAAACAAAAGAAGCATTAAGGAAAGAACCATTCATGGCACGCGCTAAATTTGAACGAAATAAACCTCACGTTAACATTGGTACAGTCGGTCACGTTGACCACGGCAAAACAACCCTAACAGCCGCTATTACCATGACATTAGCAGCTTTAGGTAATGCTAAAGCTAGAAAGTACGATGAGATTGATGCAGCACCCGAAGAAAAAGCCCGCGGGATCACCATCAACACCGCTCACGTAGAATATGAAACGGCTGAACGGCACTACGCCCACGTAGACTGTCCAGGACACGCTGACTATGTGAAAAACATGATCACAGGAGCGGCTCAAATGGACGGCGGTATTCTGGTTGTCTCAGCAGCAGATGGACCAATGCCCCAAACCCGTGAACATATCCTTCTAGCTAAACAGGTAGGGGTTCCTAAATTAGTTATCTTCCTCAACAAAAAAGACATGGTTGACGATGATGAACTACTGGAACTAGTTGAACTAGAAGTGCGTGAACTCCTAAGTATCTACGGTTTTCCAGGAGATGATATCCCCATTGTTGCCGGATCTGCCCTCAAAGCTCTAGAAGCAATGGTAGCTAACCCTACTACCAAACCTGGCGAAAATGAGTGGGTCGATAAAATTCACGAACTAATGGCCGCTGTAGATAGTTACTTAGATACTCCAGAAAGAGAAATAGATAAGCCCTTCTTAATGGCAGTAGAAGATGTCTTCTCCATCACAGGTCGTGGAACAGTAGCCACAGGCCGTATCGAACGCGGCAAAGTCAAAGTAGGCGAAGTTGTTGAACTAGTAGGGATAAGAGACACCAAAAATACAACAGTTACTGGTGTAGAAATGTTCCAAAAAACCCTTGATGAAGGGATGGCTGGCGATAACGTTGGTCTACTTCTACGTGGTCTACAAAAAGACGATATTGAACGGGGGATGGTTTTAGCTAAGCCTGGTTCAATCAAACCCCACATCCTCTTTGAAGGAGAGGTCTACGTCTTAACAAAAGAAGAAGGTGGCCGTCATACCCCATTTTTCCCCAACTACCGTCCTCAATTCTATGTTCGGACAACTGATGTGACCGGAACTATCAAAAGCTACACCTCAGATGAGGGCGCTGATATAGAAATGGTTATGCCAGGCGACCGCATCAAAATGACTGTAGAATTGATTAACCCTATTGCTATTGAGCAGGGAATGCGCTTTGCTATCCGTGAGGGTGGTCGCACTATCGGTGCTGGCGTTGTTTCCAAAATCCTCAAGTAGGACAAAATAAATAAAAATCGCGGAGCAGAACATCCAGTCTGCTCCGTTACTGTCTCTAAACCACTTAAATAATTAACTGAACCTAGAAAACTAAAGATCATGGCTACTATTGCACAGCAGAAAATACGCATCCGCCTCAAAGCTTTTGACCGTCGTTTATTAGATACTTCCTGTGAGAAAATTGTCGATACAGCTAATAGAACCAACGCGACCGCTATTGGACCGATCCCTTTACCCACTAAGCGGAAAATCTATTGTGTTCTGCGCTCTCCTCACGTTGATAAAGATTCCCGTGAACATTTTGAAACTCGTACGCATCGCCGTATTATCGACATCTATCAGCCTTCCTCTAAAACTATCGATGCCTTGATGAAGTTAGATCTTCCTTCGGGTGTGGATATTGAAGTAAAATTGTAGTACTAAGTCCCCTGCTTAAACAATAGAGGCCTTACCTTTTTGTAACATATTCGTTAGACCGAATGCCCGTTAGGCGATTCAAAGTCTTGCAGATTACAGATACTAAAAACAATTCAATTTAAGTACTATTGCTCCATCTCAACCAAAGCAATAGTACTTTATTTTTTATAAAACAAGATACTTTAAATAGTAAAAAAAGATTACATCAGGAATAAAACCTGATGATTATTGTATTTTAGACTAATACATAAATATCTTAGAAGTCTAGTCAGATCTTTCTAAGTTCTTGACATTTATTCTTTAGAGTAAAAATCATGAACCTCACAAAAGGAATTGGGGGTCTGGTAGCAACGGAACGCTCAAGGTACGCGCTTGCCCGAATAACAGACAAGCAGATGTTCTACCCTACGGGAACTACGTAATTCCGCGCTATAGGTGCGCCTACTGCAAGCAGAATTACGGCACAGTGCTGTACTAAAATTTATTGCTTTATTAATATTAAATTTATTATTTTTTGCTTGATAATCTTGTTTAAAAAGATATTTTGATAGAAAAATTGATATTAGACTTCAGGCATTCGTCAGGCAATAGGGGAAAGAAATAGAGTTTTTGGGACTTAAATTGATTTAATTTTTATTTTTGCAAGAGGTCTATTCTGTCAACAAAATAATATATTTATACTTTTAAAAAGAACCTTACCGTACGTTTTCGTACGGGTGCTAATGAAGGGCGATATACTATAAGTAAAACACCATCTATAAAGTTATCCATCTTTACAAGTTCTTGACATTTAGCCTCTACAGTAGAGACTACAATATGAGGAAAAGATGGAAAAAATACTCTTTATTTTAACAATCTCATCAGTTTTAATTCTCGGTAATTATGCAAGTGATAAAACTTCATCTATTGTCTCTTTTGGGTTTAAGCAAGCAATAGCCAGTGAAAAGCCTGTCATACCTGAAAAGAACCCACCTGGAGACATCCCAGATAATCAAGTTTTTATTACATATCGTTCTAAGGGAAACTATCAAATAAAAGTACCCGAAGGATGGGCCCGTCAAACAAAAGGTAATGATGTCAGTTTTATTAATAAACTCGATGGAATAGAAATAACAATTACTCCTGAAACTACTGCACCTACTCTAGCTACAGTAAAAACAAAACAAGTTCCTCAGTTAGAATTGAAGGGGAGAGCAGTAAAAGTCTTAGAAATTAAAGAACAAAAACTCTCTGCAGGACAAGCCATTCTGATTAAATATAACTCTAACTCTGAACCTGATGGAGTGACTAATAAACAAGTACGTTTAGAAAATATTAACTATCTATTTTTTAAAAAGGGTAAGTTAATAACTATCAGACTTTGGGCACCTCAAGGGGCAGATAATGTAGATCAATGGCAACTCATATCTAATAGCTTTAGGTGGTTATGATATGCCAGTTATAGAAGCTTTTGATCTTTATCGCTTTTACCATGCTAAAGAAGAGGAGACATTAGCCTTGCGTGGTGTGAGTATTCATGTAGAAGCTGGAGAGATAGTCGTAGTAATGGGAACATCAGGAAGCGGTAAGTCTACCTTATTAAACTGCCTAGCTGGACTAGATGAACCCGATGGAGGTTATGTGCAGTTAATGGGAAAACGCTTGACACGTCGCCCCGAAGTTGAACGCGCTTGGCTACGTGCGGCTTATATCGGTATTTTGCTTCAGTCGGGTAATCTATTTGGGCATCTTTCAGTAGAAGACAATATCAGGTTATCTATGCAGTTAGCCAAAAAAGTAGACCAGACAAGGGTTAAAAGCTTAATTGAGTTAGTTAACCTCACTAAACGCTCCTTAGCATATCCTGCTCAATTATCGGGTGGAGAGTTAGCCAGAGCAGGAATAGCCGTCTCCCTAGCAATTGACCCTATTTTATTACTAGCAGATGAACCCACAGGGGAAGTAGATGCAGATACAGAAAAAGGCATTATTGAGCTTTTTAAAATGCGTCGTCAAGCTCGAGGAGCTACCCTTATTGTTACTCATAGTAATGTTTTAGCCACCGAAGCAGATCGAGTTATTCGTCTTAAAGATGGGAGAGTAATAGATGAGTGAGATACTTGTAAGAGCAGAAAAGATCAGCCGTACCTATACACAGGGTAATAGTAGTGTAGTTGCGCTTGCTTCTGCTACCTGTCAGGTTGTATCAGGAGATCGTATTGCTTTAATTGGTCCTTCAGGTAGTGGTAAGTCTACCTTACTCTATCTAATGGGTGGACTTGATCAGCCTACCTCTGGAGTACTCAACTGGCCTGCTTTGGGTAGATGTGAAAGCTTGCGCCCTGCTAAAATTGCCTTTGTCTTTCAGATGCCTAGCCTTTTACCCCCTCTATCAGTTATAGAGAATGTAGAGTTACCCTTACTTTTAAATAATCATTCCCCTCATTTAGCTAGAATTACAGCTATAGAAATGTTAGAGCAACTTGGGTTAAATAATCTTACCAATAAACTACCCGAAGAACTCTCAGCAGGACAAGCCCAAAGAGTAGGAATAGCAAGAGCCTTAGCTATCCGCCCTCAACTTATTTTAGCCGATGAGCCAACAGGTCAACTAGATGAGCATACGGCTAAATTAGTCTTAGATATACTATTAGAAAGTCTTAAAGGTAGTAGTACCGCCTTAGTAATTGCCACGCATGATCCTAAAGTAGTAGAAAGGCTAGATACCCTCTGGTTTATGCAGTATGGAGCTTTAAAATATGATTACTCAACTTTGGCTTAAGGGATTGATAAGGAGCCGTTCAGGTCGTTTACTAGGCGCGATTATTGGGGTTGCTATTACAGTCGCTCTCTTAGCCTCAATCAGTGCCTTTACTGTTTCTAGTGCTGCCTCTATGACTCCAAGGGCTATTACTTCAATACCTGTAGATTGGCAAATACTACTATCACCTAACACTGACTCTAACCTTGTCATAGGAACTATTAAAAAGTCTACCCCCTATAAAGCCATAGAAAAGGTAGGCTATGCAGAAAGTACAGGTTTTACTGCTAATACTAATAATACTATTCAAACCACCGGATCTGGTAAGGTTTTAGGCATTAGTCCCCAATACCGCTTAAACTTTCCTACTCAAATACGTCTTTTAATTGGTTCCCTCGATGGAGTACTTGTCGCACAGCAGACTGCAGCTAATTTACAAATTACTATCGGTTCCCCTGTCCTTATTCAACGCCTCGGTTTACCTCCTGTCACTGTTAAAGTAGATGGTATTATTGACCTTCCTTATGCCGACTCTTTATTTCAATCTATAGGAGTATCAGCAGGAACCACCCAAGCACCTCCAGATAATATAATCCTTTTACCTAGTGAGCAATGGTACAGTATTTTTGCTCCACAAGCTACCCTTAGACCTGATTCAGTACGTTCTGAGCTTCATCTTAGCCTTAATCATAATTTTCCTGATGACCCAAGTACTGCTTATACTTATGTAGAGCAACTTGCCAAAAATCTAGAAGCTAGTATCACAGGGAGTGGTATTGTCGGTAATAATCTAGCGGCTCGTTTAAATACAGTACGGTCTGATGCGCTCTATGCCAAGATACTCTTTTTATTATTAGGATTGCCAGGAGTCATTTTAAGCATTCTCCTTACCCTAGCTGTTACCAACGCAGGAAAAAGCCGCCGTCAGCAAGAACAATCATTATTACGCATCCGAGGTGCCAATACTGCTCAAATACTCCAGCTAGAAAGTGTAGAAGCCTTGCTTGTAGCTATAGTTGGGACAGTCATGGGAGTAATACTCGCTCTTTTAGCAACTTCTTCTATTATTCCGTTTGATAGGTTAATAGAAGCTAATACTTTGCTCTCTATAGGGATAGCAGCTAGCATCGGTTTTATAGTTGCGCTAATAGCTGTACTTTATCCTGCTTGGTATCAAGTTCATCATTTAACTGTTATCGAGACAAGAGCAATCATAGGTAATAGAATAAAACCTTTATGGCAGCAAGTATATCTAGATTTATTCTTTTTAAGCTTATCTGCTCTTACATTCTGGCAAACAGCTAATAGAGGGTATCAAATCATCTTAGCTCCTGAAGGAGTGCCTCAAACCTCAGTATCTTATGAATCACTCATCGCACCTGTTTGTTTTTGGTTGGGTACTGGTTTACTAGCCATACGTTTATGGGAAAGGTTTTTACATCGAGGTAGTCATATTTTTACTAATATCTTTAAACCTGTTTTTGGTTCCCTTAGTGGTCTTTTTGTAGCCTCCTTGAGCCGTCAACGAGTTATGATAACTCAGGGCATAGTATTAGTAGCGCTTTCGGTTTCCTTTGCCATCTCCACTGCAGTTTTTAACACTACCTATAATGTACAAGCCCAAATAGATGCAGAATTGACTAATGGTTCAGATATACAAGTGACAATCCCTTCTAGTAAGGGGGGTATACCTATCCCTCTACAAAAGAGCTTAGCAAGCCTATCAGGAGTAATCAGCAGTCAACCCATACAGCATAGATTCGCCTATGTTGGTAAAGATTTACAAGACCTTTATGGTATAGATCCTAAAAGTATTACTAAAGTGACCCATTTAAGAGATGCCTATTTTGTAGGAGGTAACGCCCAAAAAACATTAGACTCTTTAACTGCCACTCCTGATGGCTTATTAGTTTCCGAGGAGACAGTAAAAGATTACCAATTAAAGAAAGGAGATCTAATCAATCTAAGGTTACAAAGTGCCCAAGATAATCAATATAATGTTATTCCCTTTCACTTTCTGGAGATTGTTAAAGAGTTTCCCACTGCACCGAAAGACTCTTTTTTAGTGGCAAATGCTGAATATATTGCCCAACAAACATATAACAAAGGTGCAGAGATATTTTTAATACGCACTAACAATACTGACTTAGCAACTAAAGTACGTGAGCTAGTTAAGTCTTTATCTAGAGTAAAAGTCACTGATATAGGCTCAACTGAGCAAATAATAGGTTCAAGTTTAACAAATGTAGATTTACATGGTCTCACTGGCTTAGAACTAAGTTTTGCTTTACTACTATTAACGGGTGCAACAGGCTTGATAATGGCCTTAGGAATGGCTCAAAGAAGACGTAATTTTGCTATTCTCACCGCATTAGGAGCCAAAAAGAACCAGTTAGCTGCTTTGAGATGGAGTGAAGGACTAGTCATTTTATTAGGAGGTAGTGCGACAGGTATATTAATAGGTTTTAGTCTTGCTCAAATGTTGGTTAAGGTTTTAACTGGAGTATTTGACCCACCTGCTGAAGCCCTTTCTATACCTTGGAGTTACCTAGTTGTCTTATTCATAACCGCTAGTGTTTCTACTGGTGTAGCTGTATATATTACACAAAGGGCA
This sequence comes from Chroococcales cyanobacterium PMM_0086, assembly GCA_949127655.1. Classification (GTDB taxonomy): domain Bacteria; phylum Cyanobacteriota; class Cyanobacteriia; order Cyanobacteriales; family Microcystaceae; genus CAISPN01. The sequence goes on from CASBQB010000389.1 coordinate 8,765, forward strand.
TCTAGTAGGGTTGGGGTAGAGATATTAAGAGATATATAAGATAAGGATAAACATGGATACATCACACATTTTACTCGCACTTCTTACAGGTTTTGTACAGGGGGTTATTGAGTGGCTACCTGTTAGTAGTAAGACTATGAACCTTTTAATCTTAAGCGCTGGAGGCATCTCAGTTAATGAAGCCTATGCTTTGGGACTTATTGCCAACTTTGGTTCCTTCTTTGCTGCCTTTTTCTATTTTCGAGCAGAGATAGGACAAATAGTAAAAGGACTGAGACACCCTTTATCTAAAGAAGCTGAGGCCCGTCTTTTACGCTTTGTTATCCTAGCAACTTTAGCGACTGGTCTTGTTGGTATTCCCCTATACAAGTTATCTAAACAAACGCTATCTCTTGCTAGTGGTTCAATGGGTATGTTAATTATCGGACTATTACTCCTTTCTACTGCTTACTTAGCTTCACGCAAAGAAAAACTCTCTATTTCGACGCACTCTGATAAAGAAGAGAAAGAGATACCTAATGCATCAATAGCCCTTCTTATTGGAGCTTGTCAAGGGTTTGCAGCGCTTCCTGGTATCAGTCGTAGTGGAGTCACAGTAACCCCCCTATTAGCAATAGGATATAGCGCAAGAGAAGCCATCCGCTTGTCTTTTCTGCTCAATGTAGTAGCTCTTTTAGGTGCAGGTGCAGTTCCTCTGCTTTCGGATGAGGGTGGCTTAGGAGCGATTCAGTCTTTAGGTATTATTAGTACTTTTCTGATGTTAGTAGTCGCCACCGTTGTTAGTTTTTTTACTATAGGAGCAGTTTTAAATATTGCCCAACCTCTCAAAACATCTGTTATTACTTACTTTATTGCAGGGATAACTTTAGTAGCAGCGATAGCAGGTTTAATTGCTTCAAAATAGATTTTTTAAACTTAATCTTTCTAAGTTCTTGACATTTACCCTCTAAAGTAGGTATTAGAAAACATACAAAAGGAATTTAACTGATGAAGACACTAACTAAGCTTATATTACTTTCTACATTTGTTGGAGCTTCAGCATTTCTAGGATTAACTTACAGTGTCCAAGCTGCCCAAACTAATGAAAATCCGCTAATCATCAAACTTGAGGAAATTAACCCTTTAATTGCTCAAACTAGTAAATTACAAAAGTTAGCTAAAATAACACCACAAGAAGCTCAAAAGGCTGCAGAAGCTAAGATCAAGGGTAAGTCTAGCAGTGTCAAACTAGAAAATGAAGAAGGTAACCTTATCTATGCTGTAGTCATTGGAACTAAAGAGGTTAAGGTAGATGCTGGTAATGGTCAAGTTCTCTCAGTTGATAATACTAATGATGAGAAGGACGAAGGTAAGACACCCGTCAGTAGTATTCAGGTTAAGTAAGAAGGACTAAAAGCTATTCTGAGTTTATTTTCTCTGTTTCATATTTTAGCTTGAGACAGGTGAAAATACTCAGATTTTATTATTAATCACATTTTAATTTAGCTATGATTAAAAAAACAGTACTACCTCTTCTTGTAATTGTCTTTCTTTCCTCTCTCATTGCCTTAACAACCCCTTTTTTATTGCAGAATACTCGCATTGGCTTAGAATTTAAAGGAGGTTATGAAATTTTGTATGTTGCAGAACCTTTACAAACAGGAAAGCCAGTAAGTAAAGCAGATTTACTTAAAACTGTCAGTCTACTTGAGTCAAGCGCTAATAAATTAGGAGTAGCTGAACCAGATATAATACTAGAAGGTAATAACTTAATTCGCCTAAAACTTTCAGGTGTTTCTAGTAATGAAGAAGTTAGAGCAATTCTCAAGCAACCACAAGCATTACCAGTTAAATTAACTGAAAAGTATTCGCAAACTGTTGGGGGTGTTTTGGGTGAAGCAGATTTGAATGATACCTTACGCGCTGGTCTTATTGCACTGGGGTTAATTTTTCTTTTTCTCTGCCTAGTCTATCGAGTTCCAGGACTAGTAGCGGCATTTTCCCTGCTTACTTACCTTTGGCTGTTATTAGTTGTTTTTAATCTCCTTCATGCAACTCTTTCTCTAGCAGCAATAGTAGCGTTTGTGCTAGGTATTGGTATTGCTTCTGATGCAAATATTTTATCTTTTGAGCGGATTAAAGAGGAGTTACGCTTAGATCAACCAATTAAGAAGGCTGTTACAAAGGGTGAACGTCATGCTCTAAGAACAATATTAGATTCTAATGCAACAGGATTAATAGGAGCTATAGTATTATTTGCTGTTGGAATTGGACCGATTCGCGGCTTTGCCTTAACAACTATTTTGAGTATTTTAATTAGCTTAATCAGCAATGTCTTTTTGTCTCAATTCCTCCTCAAGCTATTAGCTCAAGGTGATGTGAATTTGGTCAGAAGTCCTGCTTTTTTTGGGGTAAAGTCATCAGTTAACCCAAAGTTAAGCCAAGGTTTTAACTTTTTTAGACATCGTTTCTGGTTTTTCGCTTTATCTAGCTTATTTGCTCTAGTCGGTACCTTTAGTATCTTAACTAGTCCTCTCAATTTAGATATTGACTTTAAAGCAGGGACAGCCTTAGATATCAGTATTCCTAAAAGTATTGAGCAAGAAAAAGCCACAACAATGATGGAAGAAGCAGGAGTAAAACCAGCTACAGTTACGATAGGGGGTGAACAAAATAATCAAATTGCCGCTCGCTTTGATAATGTTTTAAATAGCAGCGAAGTCAATAAAATTGTTGATGCTTTTAAACAAGATTATGGCTCTAAAGTAGCCTTCCAAGAAAATACCGCTGATCCTACTGTCGCCCAGGAACTAGTATTCAAAGCCATTTACGCTATTTCTTTGGCAATTCTAGGTATATTTCTCTTTGTCACCTGGAGATTTGAATGGCGCTTTGCCTTAGCTGCTACTGTTGGGGTGTTAAATTCCGCCTTTTTTGTTCTCTGTATGTTTTCTATCTTTAAGTATGAGATTGACGTAACTTTTATTGCTGCTATTTTGACGGTCATTGGTTACTCGGTAAATGACACTATAGTTGTATTTGATCGCATTCGAGAAAACTTGCACGCTTTCCAACCTGAGACCTTTAAAGAGCTAGTCAGTCTAATCAATCAGAGTATCTGGCAAGTTCTCAGACGTTCCATTTATACTGTCTTAACTGTAGTTACAGGTGCGCTTTCTCTCTACTTTTTTGGGGCTGAACCGCTTCAAGCCTTTTCTTATGCTATCTTTTTGGGGCTTCTCTGTGGTGCTTATTCTTCTATTTTTATCGCGGTTCCAGTTTGGCTATTACTTAAGAAACAGTCATTTTCTACTAGTCTTTAGTTTAGCAGGAAGAGAAACTGTCAAACAACTACCTATTCCCAACTGACTTGTGATTGTAATCACTCCATTATGTCCTTTAGCGATAGACTGAGCAATTGCTAAACCTAATCCAGAATTACCCCAGTGATATGAACGCGCACGATCTACCTGCCAAAACCTTTCAAAAATCTGTTTTTGGTGTTCAGGTGCAATACCAATTCCTGTATCTTGAACCTGTACTAAAATAGTTTGGTTAACTAAACTAGCATTAATCTTTACTCTGCCACCTGTAGGAGTATACTGTAGGGCATTATCTATTAAATTCCTGAATAGTCGAGTAATTTGGCTTGAGTCACCTAGTAAAAATAGATTTTCAACGGTTTCTAATTGGAGATGAATTTGTTTGGCAGTTGCTTGAATTTCGTATATCTGGACTAGATTATTTAGTACTGAGTTTAAGTTAATTAACTGCCAGCCTTGAGGATTAATCTGGTCACTACGAGCCAAAAGAAGTAAGTCTTCTGTTAGAGCGGTCATCTGTTCAGTAGCACTAGCAATCGCCTGTAACTTTTGGCAATCTGAAACACGCATCCCTTCTGGGTACTTTAGTGCTACTGTCACATTGCTTTTAATGGCCATTAAAGGACTCCGAAGTTCATGAGAAGCATCGGCTGTAAACTGTTTCAATTTTTGAAAACTTTTTTCAATCGGCTGCATAGCTTGATGAGTCAAGAAAATGCCTCCCACACCACTTAGAACTAAAGAGATAACAATTCCGCCACCTAGTCCTAAGTCGAGTTTTCTGACTGTTTCATCGAATTCTTTCAGGGATTGACTTACTCTGACATAACCAATTAGTTGTTGCTCATCGTTATCAATAATTGGTAGAGTAATTGCTTGAATAGTAACGGATCGCTGATTTTGAATCTGAAAATGCTTAGTAGTATCAAGGGGCAAGCTTAAAACATATTTACCTCTTTGGACAATCAAACGACCTTCTGTATTAAACCATTGCAATGCTTGGTCACGCGTTAGCAATTCTTGAACCTGGAAGTCATTTTCAACTTGTAGATGACCTTGCTTAAACTCGACATTCGTAGCTGCACCCTGTGCTAACGCTTTGAGCTTATCGGTTAACTGTTGCGATAGACTGTGAGTAAAAAATATACGAACTGCAGTTGCAAATACAGTTAAAACTGACCCTAATACCAACAGATAGGAAATGAGTAACTTATACTGAATTTGCTTAAACACAACTGCTTAAACCGTTCACGCGACTTGTAGAAAATCGTGTGTTCGTAATGGGTCAACCACTACAGGGCTAAACGGCAAGCCCTTTAAACCATAGTCAAAGACATTTGGTTTTACTTTGCGGATTATGT
>CASBQB010000390.1 GCA_949127655.1 Chroococcales cyanobacterium PMM_0086
AAGGTTCGATACCCAATATCTACGATATAATCCCTATTACTGACTGGAACGGGTAAATACCATTCTCTCGCCAATTCATCACAGAGATATTCTTGAACACTGTGAGGAACTTGAGAGTTGAGGTCAATTTGAGTTACATCATAAAGACGTAGAATTAACTGTTGCCCACCTTGGCGGCGTAACTCTTCTTTATGTTCAGTGGGTATATCCCAATAGGCATAAGTCCATTGAGCGTCTCTGGGCATTAAAACAATACGGCTTTCTCCGTAACCCCCAGGCAGTTCACCACTTTCTTGCACTACTGATGAAACGGTCTCTTTAATAGGCTCTTCTTGTCTTAGCTCAAATTTTGATGGTTCCACTGTTTGATTCTCCTGGGTGGTTGAGACTTCTGTCATCGGTTTTACTTGTATGTCGCCAATTTGCATGACTTTTTGGATTTCAGAGAGTAATTCTTGTTTACGCTTCCGACTGTAGCGATAGATATTACAGTCACTGGCAATTCTGCGCAGTTGCCGCAAGGTCATCTCTTCTAAGGGAGGACGTTCTTTAGCCATGAGTTACATTCTCCATGTGTTTATCTGACAAATAGCTCTTTTCTGTTTCAGGCTAAGTAAGTCTATTCTGTTTTTTTTGCAGCCTTTCGCTGCCTTGTTTTTTTATGAACTTACCTTAATGTTATGTAATATTTCTCTCTGCCTTGTCAAGGGGCACTGCCCGGCTTCTAACGGTTGAATAGGCATTAGACTTCCTATTTGTCATCAATCTCTGACTTGTTGATCACAATTTCCTATAAAGTCAGGGAACTATAACATTAAGTGAGAGGGTGTGTGCCAGTTGAGAAAGTGGCACACTTAAAATACAAGTCAAAGAGAATTTTGCCTATCATGGTATGTATGTGAGGAGTAAGTACGAATAAAAAAGCCTTTGGGGTCGAAACATGGCAAGACTCCCAAGGGCTTTTTTCATGGCTTAGTTACATGACTAGCTGACTAAAGTTTTAATACAAAAAAACCAAGAAAGGAATTTAATAACTTCTTTCTTGGGCTAGGTTAGAGAAGATAACCTGATACTGATTATCTTCTCTTTCTTCGCAGAGCTAAAGCTCCACCACCAAGGGCAATTAAGCCAAAGAGAGAAGATGGCTCAGGAGTAGTAGTAACAGGAGCACTAGGAAAAGTAAAAGAATATACTGTTCCAAAACCAGCACCAAGTGGACCTTGGCCTAATAAACCGCCAAATTGAGCAACACCATAAAGACTCCTTCCACTTGGGTCTACTGTGAGTCCGCTAACATCAATAGCGCCAACAGGATTAGCACCTATTCCAATTGAAAAATCTGCTAACTTAGTAAAAGTATTAGTGAGAGGAGTAAAGGAATATAAAGTTCCGTTCCCTGACTCTACTGTTCCCGAATTAAAAAGACCACCCTGAGCTGTAGTACCGTAGAGTTTTCCATCGGCTGCTAGACTTAGAGGAGCAACAACATTGGCACCCTTCTGATCACCACTAATACCATTAAAGTTAACTAAATTAGAGGTAAAAGCTTGACTAACAGGGTCAAAGGAATATAATGTTCCATCACCATCGGGGCCAGTTGGGTTACCTAAGTCATTTGGACCACCTTGGCTAGTGGCACCATACAAAAGACCATTACCCGCTAAAGTTACACCACCAGTGGGCAGAGAACCGTTAGTTTGATTAAAGTTGACTACTGTGTTGATAGCTTTACTAACAGGGTTGAAAGAATATAGTGTTCCAAAACCTGCCCCATTTGGACCTTGACCTATAGTGCTACCACCCTGGAACGTAGTACCATATAACAGCCCGTTAGCAGAGGTCAACTTAGAAGTGGGTGCAATACCGTCAGTCGCAGTAAAGTCTGCTTCCTTAATTAAAGTTCCTGCAGCGTTATTAGGGTCAAATGAGAAGATTGTTCCAACACCAGCTGAACCCCCCTGCAAAGCGGTACCGTAGAAGCGCCCGTTGAGAAAGGTTAAATCAGCAGCAGGATTAAGTCCGATAGTGGTACTGAAGTCGGCTAACTTAGTCAGTCCGGTATTAACAGGAGCAGTAGGATCAAAGGAGAATAATGTTCCTGGACCGCTACCAGGTACACCTGGAGCCTCTGCAAGGAAAGCAGAAGAAGTCCCGTAGAATTTCCCATTGAAGAGAGATAAACCAGCTTGAGGGAAAGCACCGTTAGTGCCATTAAAATCTGCTAAATTGGTGATGACCTTTGTACTGGTATTGAAAGAAAATATCGTCCCCTCATTAAGAGCACCCCCTTGCAAAGCAGTCCCGTATAAAATTGGACTACTATTGTATCTAGCTAGACTACTTCTTGGAGTAGCGCCATTTATATTATTAAAGTTTGCTTCGTTTTGTAATCCTGCCGCAAATGCAGATGTGGAGGTCAATAAAGAGCCACCCAACACTAACGTTGTTGCTAAAGCTACATTTTGTCTATTCATTTAGTTTTTACCTCTTTGTAATTTTAGGCGCAAGCTTAACACAAGCTTAGACTATAGAAGTCAAACTGTCAATCATTTGCACAGAATTAAATCTCTTAGTTCTCTCCTTCTTTAAGCTTGCGGTTGATATTTAAACAGAGAATAGACTACATTTCGACGAATGTCAATCATCATTTCTAAGAACATTTGATAGCCTTCTTGTTTATATTCAATGAGAGGATCTTGTTGTCCGTAGCCTCTTAGACCAATAGACTCGCGCAGGGCTTCCATTGCTTGTAAATGTTCTCTCCATAATGAATCGATTTGATTGAGTATAAAGAATCTTTCTGCTTCGCGCATCAATCCTGGTCGTACTTGATTGATTTCAATTTCTTTTCTTTCATATGCTTGGCGCACTCCTTCATGTAAGAAAGTTTTGATTTCGCTAACTTGTAAATCTTGGACATCTTCTACTGTCAACTCTTCTAAAAGATAGACAAATTCTTTAGACTTGCTAAGCATTCCTTCTAGGTTCCATTCTTCCGGGGGTAACTCAGGATTAATATAAGCATCGACAATTTCATCCATGGTTTTTTCAGCATATTGTAAGACCTGTTCTTTTAGGTCTAACCCCTCTAAGACACGACGACGTTCTGCATAAATTGCTTTACGTTGGTTGTTCATTACCTCGTCATACTCGAATACTTGCTTACGGGTATCGTAGTAGAAAGTTTCCACCTTTTTCTGTGCCCCTTCTAGAGAGCGTGTCAACATTCTCGACTCAATAGGCATATCTTCTTCTACTCGAAAGGCATCCATTAGTCCAGCTACTCGATCTCCGCCAAAGATTCTCAGCAGGTTATCTTCTAAACTCAAAAAGAACTTAGTTGAACCTGGATCTCCTTGTCTAGCTGATCTTCCTCTTAATTGGTTGTCAATACGTCTTGACTCATGGCGTTCTGTTCCGATGACATGGAGTCCGCCTTTTTCTACCACCTCTTCATGTTCTTTATCTGTATAGTTTTCGTATTCTTTGCGGATCAATTTGTAAACTTCGCGCAATTTAGCAATTACGGGGTCATCTGTTGGGGCTTTTTCGGCTGCTACGGCTATCTTCTCATCTGCTTCTAGTTCTGATAGACTCTGTGATCCATATTGGTCTACGGCAAACTTGACGGCTTCACTGAGCATCTCTTGTGTTTCCTTAGAGAGTTCTGTAGGAAATAGACCCTTAGACATAGCTTTCCAGGTTTTCTGTTTAACTTTTTCTCCACCAAATCCCTGTGGGCGTTCTCTTTTACTAAGTACTGGAGCGGTGAAAGAACTATCATTATCTTGACGCACTATGCGAGGCATCAAGTACTCTCGTAATTTCAGACGTGACATATAGTCAGCATTCCCACCTAAGATGATATCCGTTCCTCTTCCTGCCATGTTCGTAGCAATGGTCACCGTGCTTTTTCTGCCTGCTTGCGCGATGGTTTCTGATTCCCTTTCTACATTTTCTGGTCTGGCGTTGAGTAGGTTGTGGGGAATTTTCTTTTCGGCTAGATACCTAGATAGTACTTCTGATTTTTCTACACTAGTTGTACCTACTAGGACTGGCCGCCCGATCTCATACATCTCTTCGCATTCATCGGCAATTGCTTGCCATTTGGCTTTCTCATTCTTGTAGACCACATCGGAGAGGTCTCTACGTCTGGAAGGACGGTTGGTGGGAATTATGGTTACTTGCAAGTTATAGACCTTCTCTAGTTCGGTCTCTTCTGTTTTGGCTGTACCTGTCATGCCGCCTAATTTTGGATAGAGTAGGAAGAAGTTCTGATAAGTAATTGTTGCTAGAGTTTGGGTTTCTTTCTGGACTTCTACTCTCTCTTTAGATTCTATTGCTTGATGCAGTCCATCACTCCAACGTCTGCCAGGCATTACCCTACCTGTAAATTCATCAACGATGACTATTTCTTGATCTTTAATAATATAATTAACATCTTTAACATAAAGCTCTTTTGCTTTAATAGCATTAAAGATATAGTGGGCCCAGGGATCTTCTGTGTCGTAAAGATCGCCAACCCCTAGAAGTTCTTCTGCTTTTTTAAATCCTTCATCAGTCATTAAAACATTACGGGCTTTCTCATCCACCTCATAATGTCCACCGTCAAACTCAGTTACTTCTCTAACTAGTAAGCGGGCTATTTCTGATGCTCTTGTATATTTTTCACTGTGTTCATCTACCTGTCCAGAAATAATCAGAGGGGTTCTGGCTTCATCGATTAGTACTGAATCTACTTCATCAATTACACAGTAGTTAAAGGGACGCTGCACCACTTCAGCCATTGAGGTGGACATATTGTCTCTTAGATAGTCAAATCCTAACTCACTGTTTGTGGTATAGGTGATGTCACAGCCGTAGTTTTTCTTTCTTTCTGCTGAATCCATTCCCTGTTGAATCAGCCCTACTGAGAGTCCTAAGAAGCGGTGTACTTGTCCCATCCATTCAGCATCTCTGCGGGCTAAATAGTCGTTAACTGTAACGACATGAACTCCTCTTCCTGTCAGTCCGTTTAGGTAAGCAGGTAATGTCGAAACCAGGGTCTTTCCTTCTCCTGTTTTCATCTCGGCTATTTGTCCTTTATTTAGAACTATTCCCCCTAACATTTGTACATCAAAGTGACGCATTCCTAAGACTCTTTTGCTAGCTTCTCTGACTACAGCAAAGGCTTCTGGTAAAATTTCCTCTAATATTTCTTCTCTTTCTCTCTCATTCTGCACGCCTTCTAGCTGCTCTTTAAAGAAGGCTGTTTTTCCTTTTAACTCTTCGTCTGAGAGAGTTTGAATGTCTTCTTCCAATAAGTTGATTTCTGTAACTATAGGTTGAATCTTTTTTATTTTACGAAGGTTAGGGTCGCCAAGTAAAGTTTTTAACATAGTTTTTCTCTAGCCTTTTTGCTTTTAAGGACGCTATTTTTTTTTTATATGGATCACTCATTTTAACATTTTTCGGCATCTAGCTAGAGACCTGTTAAGGTGAGTTATCCCACTGAGGAGTTAAACTGCGAAAATCGAAGCTATTGGCGTTTAGATGACAATTGGCACAAGTTTTCTCGGTTAGTGGCTGAGGTAGAGGTACACGGGGGTGTAATGCTTTAAAGTAGCGGGATTGCTCTAAGTAGAGCGGCAATGGTTCATCTTTGTATAGAGGGCGGGAATAGGCTCTTAAATAGTCCCAGATTAAGACTTGGCTTAGGCTGAGTAGATCAACTGAGGTGGAATAGTGATTTTGTGGTTTTTCCAGTAACTTACGCCAAGTTTCTGTAGGCATGACTTGAGGTGGGATCGCTATATGACAACCCTTACAGGACTCGAGATAGGTTTCTCTTCCTGCGGTAAATCTTTCAGGGATAGGTTCAAGTGACCAAGCTGCTAAACTCCAACCTAACCCTAGACAACAGAGGAAAATACCTAAAATTACTAATAATCGGGCTGTTTTTCTTCTTTTGAGGCTGTACATAGATTATTTTATGGCTATTGTTTCAACAGCAACAGAGCGCAATAACCGCTCTACAATATTTTTTGCACTTCTGCCTGCTGCAGGGATCAGACGATGAGAGAGCACATAGGGAGCTAAAAATTTGACATCATCAGGGGTAGTACAGGTTCTGCCTTCTAGAAAAGCCCAAGCTTGGGCTGCTTTTTGCATTGAAACAGTGCCTCTTGGACTGATCCCTAAAATAATCTCATCATCTTGACGTGATGCCTGGACAAGAGAAACTATGTATGATTGTAGTGAATTGGTGACCTTAATCTGCTGTACTGCTTGTTGGAGTGCAAAGATATTTTCCAAAGAGAGGCAAGGTAATAGTTCTTCTGCTTTAATCTGTTTAGATTGTCGTTCTAGCATTAGCAATTCTTCTTCGATTGTCGGATAACCCAAACTCAAAGAGATGGTAAAACGATCCATTTGTGCTTCAGGTAATGGGAAAGTACCTTGATATTCAATAGGGTTCTGCGTAGCAATGACAAAAAAGGGTTGTGGAACCGGACGTGTTTCTCCATCTAGAGTAATTTGCTTTTCTTCCATTACCTCTAGTAGGGCAGATTGGGTTCGGGGGGTAGCTCTATTGATCTCATCAGCTAATAAAACGTTAGTAAAAGCAGGTCCTGGTAGAAATTCAAATTGTCTACTACTAGGGTTCCAAATATTGGTGCCTGTTATATCACTTGGTAGGAGGTCTGGGGTGCATTGGATACGCTGGAAACGTCCATTAATTGAACGGGCTAGTGATTTAGCTAAAAGTGTTTTACCCACACCTGGAACGTCTTCTAAGAGGGCATGACCTCCACTTAAAAGAGCGACTAGGACTAGGCGAGTAGCCTGTTCTTTTCCTACTAGGGTTTGGCTTAAATTATCGGTTAGGGCAGTGATTAAATCTCTCATAGGGGGGATAGCTCGGCGCAATGTTACTTTTTAGGTTGCCCAGTCTCAATTTAACAGATTAATAAACAAGACTTAATAATTCCCTAGCTTTTTGACAATCTTGCTCAATTTGGGCTTTTAGATCTGTTAACGAGTTAAAAGATCTTTCAGGGCGAATAAATTGTTCTAAACTGACTGTGATAGTCTCTCCGTAAATGTTAGAGTCCCAGTCTAGGATATGCACTTCAATAGTTTCATTTTGGCCTTTGAGGGTTGGTCTTGTGCCGATATTCATTACGCCAATTGCGGAACCCCCTCTTAAAAAAACTCTCACTGAGTAGACTCCAAAACGGGGCAATAGTTTTTCGGCTGGGACTTCTAGGTTAGCGGTAGGAAAGCCTAGTCTTCTGCCTAATTGCTTGCCAAGTACTACCTGTCCTGTCAGGCTGTAACTTCTGCCTAGCATCTGATTAGCTAAGATTAAGTTTCCTTGTGCTAAGTTCTGGCGAATCCCTGAACTACTGATTCTTTCGGCTTCTGTGTCTTTTTTGAGTTTAACAACTACTACCTCTACACCATATTCGTTAGAGAGTCTTTCTAAGTCTTTGACTGTGCCTTGACGTTGATAACCAAAACAAAAGTTTTCTCCTACACTAATACATTTAGCCTGGAGTTTTTCTAGTAAAATTTCTTTAACAAAGACTTGCCAACTCAGGGCCGCTAACTGATGATCAAATGGGAGTAAGATAACTTGGGCGATGCCTAGTTGTTTAAGTTGTTCAATTTTTTCAGATCCTGGTGTGAGTAACTTTTGTTTCTCTCCAGTAAAGAATTCCCGTGGATGAGGAGTAAAAGTTACGACTGTGGGATAAGAATGAGGATAAGTCAGTATTGGACCGAGAACATCTTGATGTCCTAGATGAATACCGTCAAAGTTACCTAGGGCGATGGCTGTCGGAGTCATTAAGTTGTAGTTTGAGTAGCCTAGCTGCATACACAGAACTGATTACTCATTATGATAACCCTTACTGTGCCGAATGACTTTGACTGCTTGTATCTTTTCTCCAACATGACTCTAATAGTTGCACTCGGTAAGTATGCCAAAAAAGACGAGGATACCAAACTGAAGCTGATTGTGGATTGAAAAGTGGCTGATTTAGATATCGCCAGAGTGAATGAGTAACTAGTATAGCTTTCCAGAACATAAAACTTAATTGTGAGAAGTCAAAACCCTTTTTAACCAAAAAAGTTGAATAATCAATATTTCTTAAAATGTTTTACTTGTCTCTATAAAATTTAGAAACTTTTTAAACCATTTATTTTTTAGTTTAAAGTAAAAACAGAGAGGAAGTAGCAAAAATTACCTTTTTTTGTAATCTTTTACATAACTTTAAGGAGGAATCAACTGGAAAAGCTGTTTTTTAGCTTGGGATCAGTTTTAGCCGCTTTAGCAGTAGCAGGAGGAGCTTTTGCCTCTCATGCACTGAAAAAAGAACTGTCTCAAGAAGCGCTAGAGATCTTTGAAACAGGGGCTAGATATCAAATGTACCATGCAATTGCCTTAATGATCGTGGGCTTATTGTTACAAAAGTCGGAAATACCCGTCAAAGTGTTGCTAATTGCTGGCTATACTTTTTTAGTGGGTGTTATTTTATTTTCCGGCAGTCTCTACGCCCTAAGTCTCAGTGGGAACGAAATGTTAGGAGCAATTACTCCTCTAGGAGGCATAGCTTTAATCATTGGTTGGCTGAGTTTATCTCTGACAGTCTGGCTACCACCGGCAAAATAATGCTCTATCAAGTACCAAGACCTGATAGATTACACTTACCTAAGAAGAAAAATAAGATATCTCCTAATAGAGTATGAAAGTTCTGGTTATTGGCGGCGACGGATATTGTGGTTGGGCGACAGCCCTACATCTTTCCAACAGAGGTTATGAAGTCGGTATTCTCGATAATTTAGTAAGAAGACATTGGGACGCTAAACTAGGCGTTGATACCTTAACCCCTATTGCTTCCATTCATCAAAGGGTTCAACA
>CASBQB010000391.1 GCA_949127655.1 Chroococcales cyanobacterium PMM_0086
CAAAGAAATATTACCTGCTTGACCTATTCCAGAAGGAGCAACCCCGTTCTCAATAAAGCCGTTATCGAGTTTCAAAACATCTTGCACATTAATGGTAATATTTCCGGCATTTCCAGTACCATAAGTACTAGAGCTAATCCCTCCACCATCACTCAAAAAAAGATTGTTGGCGTTTAAAGTAATCTCACCAGCACTACCTTGTGAACTATTTTTTGAATCGCTCAGAATTGCAGTTCGATTACCACTTTGATCTGCACCTGATAAGGTAATATCTCCTGTGCTATTAATGGTAATATTTCCAGCCTTTCCAATACCAAAAATACTAGAGCTAATCTTTGCACCATTTTTTAGTTCAATGGAGTGTGCAGTCAAAGAAATATCACCCCCTTGACCTACTCCAGAAGTCTCAACCCCGTCCTCAATAACACTGTTGTCCAGTTTCAAGGCATCTTGCACATTAATGGTAATATTTCCAGCATTTCCCGTACCAAAAGATATTGTAGTAAGCAAACTTCCTGGTTCTAGACTCAGTGAGTTAGCCTTGAGTTGAATATTGCCAGCATTCCCCGTACTTGTATTATCAATAACCGTATTAGCTATGAAACTGCCATCAGTAAGTTGAATGTTTCCCAAAGCATTAATTACTATATCGCCTGCTTGAGCATTAGCATTTCCTTGACCGCTAGCAATTCCCGCGTTTAATCCGCTTGTACCACTCAGGAGCAAATTATTGGCATTGATGGTGATATTTCCGCCGCCTCCTGAAGTGACACTGACTTGTGCTCCTTGAGAAAGTGTTACATTACCCCTTGTCACTCCTTGGGGATAATTTAAGCTACCATGACTATTGATTCCTACTGTTCCGCTGCCTGTTAATCCCCCTAACTCAATTGACCCTCCAAGCGCAACTAGTTGACCTCCCTGTAAGGTGATATCTCCTCCTACTAATAACAAACTATTGCCATCTAGAACCTGTAAGCCATTTATTAAGCCACTAGAATTACTATTAACGGCACCCCCTAAGACAAAATCTAAAGATGTAGCTGTAGATTGATTGACAATGTTAGCTAGAGGATTTAATTTATTAAAGAACAAGGCTGAAGGTTGAACAGAGAGTAAATTACTAGTTTCTGGTGCCGTAGCGCTAAAAAGTCCTTGATTCCCTAAGGCAATAGCATTAGCTGTTGTAGCAATAAAAGCACCCCCTATGTCTAAAGTGGCATGAGGTCCGAAAATAATGCCATTGGGATTCATTAAGAAGAGGTTGGGATTAGCATTACCAAAGGTTCCCAAGGTGCCAAAAATTTGTGAGGCATTGACTCCTGTTACTCTAACTAAAACGTTTCTTGTAGCTGCATCCAAAACATTAAAATAAGCTCCTCTTCCGCTACTTACATTAAATTCTAAAAAACTGTGAAAGAGATTCTGTCCTCTTTGTGCTCCCCCTGAGATTGCTTCAACGGGTAGATTTTGATAATTAGGCGTAACGAGTGATTTTTCAGATCCTAAAGTATTATCTGGCACAATTACACT
This sequence comes from Chroococcales cyanobacterium PMM_0086, assembly GCA_949127655.1. Classification (GTDB taxonomy): domain Bacteria; phylum Cyanobacteriota; class Cyanobacteriia; order Cyanobacteriales; family Microcystaceae; genus CAISPN01. Next base: position 1,534 of record CASBQB010000391.1, read on the forward strand.
TTGTGCTAAAACTGATTCACCTCTAGAAAGCACCAATAGAGAACCTAGAGTTATTATCCCTAATGTGGCGTTAATCCAGGTCTCCAATTGTGTATAAGACAGCAGCTTTTACTCCTATTTTTTTGAGCTGCCTCGATCATATCTTAAGATTAGTATAAATTCTCTCTGTTTATTCAGTGTAAGAGGTCTACAAAGATAGACCCTTTAGCCTTGCTTTGAGACGTGCAACAAAGTTCATCCGTTCATGCAGAAACGCAATGATGACTACAACTGTATCATCGGCAAGATAGACGATGTAATGGTGCTCACAGTGGTAGTATCTCACGTCATAACCAGCCACCTTTAAAACCTGCCAGATAGTTGGGTTTTCTGTAATCTTCTCGCATCCCGTCTTGAGCGCGTTAACATACCAGGACGCTTGTGATTCTCCGTGATGGCTAACTGTGTAGCCCCATATCTCTTTCAGGTCACGGGCTGCTTGTTCAGCAATTTTGTAACCTGTCATTGTAGGCTGCTAGATGCTCTGGCTTCAGCAATAATGCCATCAAAATCCTTGGGACTTATTTCACCTCGCCGCACCGCCTCAATACGAGGAAGCAGAAATGTTTCAAGCTCATGTAAGGCTTCTTCTTCGGTCAATCCTTCGCCTGATCTTGGTGGCAATGAACGCTCAAGGATATATTCCTTGATGGTCTGCCCATGTAGGGCTGCAAATGCCTTCAAGCGTTGGTGCTCTTCGGCTGTTACCTCAATGGATATGCGGCTCATTTTGTTTTCTCCGTTCCTCTTGTTCATAATATCTTATTATACCATTTTGTCATTATATGCAAAATGAACAAATATACATTATGTGCTACTCATGTTAGCGCTTTAATTAAGGTACAAAATTAGTCTTCTCTCAAGTAGAGAAGATTAGTATAAAAAAATCAATCATCTATAGAATGTTAAAAAATAGTCAAAGAATTTCTAATTGTTGGCTTTTACTGTTGTCATTTTCTCTAATAGAGTTATCAGGACAATCATCACAAGCACAATCTCTTACTTTTCCACAAATACAAGTTCCCAGACCTACTCAACCTTTGCCCCCATCTCCTATACCTACCCCTTTACCTTCTCCTAAGGATCTAGTGCCCCTTCCTCCAAGTCTTAACTTGCCTGAAGACAAATTACCTAGCAATATGCAGGCGATAATTAAGGTCAAAGCTTTTAAATTTGAAGGAAATACTGTCTTTAGCCAAGAAGAACTAGCCCAAGTTACTAAAGACCTGCTGAATCGTCCGCTTTCTTTTGCTGAGTTATTACAAGCCCGTTCAGCGATTACTCGATATTATCAAGATGCAGGCTATGTCACATCTGGGGCTTATATTCCCCCACAAACAATCAAAAAAGGACTTGTGACGATTAAAATCATTGAGGGTAGCGTAGAAAAGATCAATGTGCAGGTTGATGGTAGGCTTTCGCCCGATTATATCCGCGACCGTCTAGCGTTGGCTACTCAAACTCCTCTTAATGTACCTCGTTTGGTGGAAGCCTTACAACTCTTAAAACTCGATCCCTTAGTTGAGACAATTTCTGCTGAGTTGGCTGCAGGCATTCGTCCAGAGAGCAGTATTCTAGATGTTACAGTAAGAACTGCTCCTTCCCTGAGTGCAACGATAATTTTAGATAATGGTCGTGCTCCATCTGTGGGAAGTTTCCGCCGAGGCGTTGAACTCAAAGAAGCCAACCTCTCAGGTATAGGTGATAATTTACAGGGCTATTATTTGAATACCACAGGTAGTAATGATTGGGATGTGTCCTATACTTTACCTGTTAATCCTTATAATGGAACGCTGAAGCTTGATTATCGACATTTTTATGGAGTAGTCATTGAGCCTCCTTTTGATAGTTTAAATCTTAAATCTAAATACGAAGACTATAAAATCACTTTTCGTCAACCTATCCAACAAACACCAGAAAATGAGTTTGCTTTAGGCATAGTCTTTGACCATCAAACAAGTGCTAATCTAATCGGGGATATTCCTCTACCTACATATGGTAGTGATCTAGATGGTAATTTTCGATTGTTTACTTTACGATTGTTTCAAGACGGGGTCTTTAGAAATGCTCAAGAAGTAATTGCTGCTCGTTCTGAATTTAGTATAGGTATTAACGGACTGGGCGCAACCCAACCCTTTGAGGCCGCTTTTAATCCTAATGCCCCCCAGATGAACTATTTTATCTGGCGAGGTGGGCTACAATGGGTGCGGTTACTAGCACCTGATACCTTATTAGTCGCTCAGACTTCTCTACAGTTAGCTAATGGTCCGCTAGTTCCTTTAGAACAGTTTGCTATTGGTGGGTTAGGTAGTGTAGTTGGCTATCCTCAGAATTATCTTTCTACTGACAATGGTATCTTTGCCTCTATTGAAGTTCGTCTGCCGATCCTGCGCTTAAACGAAAACAATACTTTACTGCAACTAGTCCCCTTTGTAGATGTAGGGAGTGGATGGAATGCTGATGGTCGCTCTACGATAGTTTCTAATACTTTAACGTCTGTAGGACTAGGGCTATTATTGCAACAAGGCAGTAATTTTAATGCTCGTATTGATTGGGGTATTGGTTTAACATATGTACCAATATTTGGTAATTCACTTAATGCTAACGGGGTTATCTTTTCGGTGAATTGGAAAGCTTTTTAAGCGGTTATGGTGGTCTTGACTGTATAAGTCCCGGACATTGAGAAATAAGTTATTACAAGAGTGAATAATTAAAATAGGAGGATTGATTCTAGATTACTATATTTTCAACGAAGATTATGACAACAGGAGCAAAGTACTGGCAACTGGTTAGGATTGATAGTGGAGGAAGACTTCGAGTTGAGAAAATTGAAGAGGCTAAAATCTTTTTTGAAAAAGAATTTCCTGAATTAAATACCTCAGGACCACCTAGAGATTTAGAGATTCAAAGTAAGCTTATCTCCCTAGCTAAAAATGACCAGTCAAAAGATAGAGTAATTGCTCAAATCTGTCTACGATGCTGGATTTCCAGTGAAATTCAACAAGTCTGTCTATATCTTGAGCATCGGTTTGGCAGTAAACATGGTTTCACTCGTTGTGACTTATTCCCTCTTGTTTTGGACGATACTCTAGAAACGACTAACTATACACCACTATCACTTAAAATTCTCCAAACCTTTGAGCAAAATCAAGCCAGTCTAGGTCTAGCAACTTGGATCAACCGTAAGATTCAACAAACTCAAGCGATAACCGCCTTTTTATTAGAGAAAGGTGTTTATCTGGCTAGTGATTGGGCTATTCTTAACGATACTAAAAACACCCAACTACAACTTATTCTCGAAGAGTTTCATCGGTTGGCTCCTCAGGAAATTGAACAGGCTCTCTTATTGCTGGAAGCCTATCATAACGTTTATCTTCAAGAGAGATTGATTGCTAGAAAAAAAGGTACTGCCTGGAAATGTGTACCCCCCACCATAGAGCAACTACAAAGAATCGCTCAGCTACTGCCTAAACAGCAATCTGGCTCAATTAACTCAAAGTTAATACTGGCTCAATTGCAAAAACTCGCCCAATGGCTACGTCAGTATCGCATCTATGTTAGAGGTGGGGCGGCTGGTTCTTCTGAATCATTAGAGAATATAAGTACTAAATTGCAAGTTGAAGAACAGCAATTGAAAGAAAGTGAAACTGAGGACGAACAAGAACAAAAAGACTTTTTAAAAGGTTATCGAGAAGAATTTCTAAAATGTTTGGATGTGGCCATAGAGAAAACCATTCAAGCTCGTTTGAGCCTTCTGCTACCGCCAAAAACTGAACAATTCCTTAAAGCTCTGGAATTATTGCACTGTCAGAGAAAATCCATGGGGGAAATAGCGCCAAAAATTGGTTTAAATGCCCAGTATCAAGTAACTCGTTTACTTAAACTTGAAGACTTTCGGGCTGATGTTCAACATACCCTCTTGAACGCCTTAAGTAATTGCATCCTAGATACTGCTTTGAGTTTTCTTGAGGCAGATCAGCTTCTACAACGAGAACAACAAATCATTGCAGCCATGAACGAGGACATTACTGAGTTGATTAAGGAAGCGGCCGACCAAGTAAGTACAAGAAGAGAGTGTCGTATACAACATAGTGTCTTTGCTCAACATCTCTGTCAATACTTACAACAATTAATTAAGGAGTAATTTTAATGACTAGTTTTTATGAACTATTTAATGATTTAGAAACTGTTGCCCAAACAGCGATAACCATTCCCCCTGCCAAAATTCAACAAGCAGCAGAATTGAGCAGTCCAATTCTCAGACCGACAAAACAATGGTCAACTTATCTCAATGGTTTAGCTTTGTTTGGTTTTGAGCAATGGTTAGCAGAAAGAGATCCTACTCTTACCCTTAATCAAGAATACTTTACCCTCAAACAGCCGCAGACAGCTAATATCCTTGATGGGGTGTCACGTTTAACTATTGGTGACTATAAAATCTGCTTACTGGTGATGGGTTGTAATGAGAATGAAAATATTACCTTACCTCGTCCAATGCTAGATTTAGCAGACTATGCCGCTCATTTTTATATTCTGGTTATCGTTAGGGAAGAGATAGAACAAGTTTACATTAAAGGACTGATTCGTTATGAACAACTTAAAGCTATGTTAGTATCTCCTCAAACTGATTGGACTTATCAGATCCCTCTAAATTGGTTTGATCAAGATCCCAATCATCTATTACTGTATTTGCGCTGTTTAAAGTCTACCCCTATCGATTTGTCTATTAATTCTCAAATACAACTCATTCCTTTTAGCGAATTAAAAAAAACTATGAGTGATTCAATCTCCGAGTTAAGTTTACCTGATTGTCAACTCTGGCAGATTTTAACTTGGCAACAGGGAGCATCTTTATTAAGTTATCCAGAATTACTCGATTGGTTATATCGTCTGCAAAGTACACCACCATCACCTGAAAAAATACCCTCTTTTTCTGCTCAACTCTTAGAAATTAGGCGCAATATCGCTCAATCAGTGATCAATGTGAGGCGATGGTTACAGAATGAACTAGATGAATTTTCTCAGTCTTTATCTTGGGTTCTCGTGCCTTCGGTAGCTTGGCAAACCGACTCTATTCGCTCATTATCTGACCCCACAACAGTCATACTCAAAAAACTCCAACTTGAGAGAGGGTTTAGTATTCCGAGCACCGTTACACTAGCTTATCGAGATTTTACCCTAGTAGAATACTTACTGCGTTTGTCTACGGTAATTTGGCAAGAAAACCACCAGGAATGGAGATTACTGTTAATTTTGAGTACTGCAGGGCAAAATGATTTTCTACCCAAAGGAATGACCATTATGAATGAGACTAACGTCTTAGTAGAATCACAAACAAACGAGCATTATCTTTATTCTCTTCTTGCTAGTGCCCCAAATGAACCAATTAACCTTACCCTCACTTTAGCGACTGGAGAAAGCTTAACGCTACCACCTTTTATCTTAATTACAGAATGAGAGAAAATCCTTTAAATCGTGAAAGAAAGTTAGAGACCTCTATCACTTTTCGTCTTAAAGTTCAGAAATTAGAGACAAAATGTCTATTTGAGTTGTCTTGGGGAGGGGGTCAACAAATATCAATTGTCAGTAGCTATCCTGAATACCTTAATCAAGCTTATCAAATATGGCAAAGAGCCTATCTATATTTTTATAAAACTCAACTGCGTGCTCAAGTTTTAGATGGCGGGGGTTTACCACCACTAGATCCTCCTAAAAACCTCGCTGATGCTGAATTTAGATTATTAAATGAATTTCGGCGGTGGTTGACTGAAAATGAACTGTTGACTACAACTATTCGCCAAGTGATCGCTAATGAATCCCCGAGTTTAGTAAATTTATTCTTAACTTGTCAACCAATAGAACTAGATAGATTGCCTTGGGAAATCTGGGAAACAATAATCGCTTCTTCTATTGAAATTAGAATTGTGAGAAGTCCTCTCAATATTAAGAGTAAAAATGCCTTACTAAGGAATAACTTTCGTAGAGGAGGCGCAAGAATTTTGGCAATTTTTGGCGATCCTACTGGCATCAATTTAGAAAAAGATAAAAATAATTTAGCTTCTTTATCTACTTTGGCAGAAATTAAGTGGATTGTTTGGCAAGAAGGTAAAGATATTCAGCAACATAAACAAGAAATATGTCAAGCACTAGAAGATAAAACAGGATGGGATATTTTATTTTTTGCTGGTCATAGTCAAGAAAATTCTGAGACTGGCGGTGAATTGTTAATTGCCCCTAAGTGTACAATTTTTGTCAAGGATATTGAATATCAATTAACAAAGGCACAAGCTAAAGGCTTACAGTTTGCTTTCTTTAATTCTTGTAACGGTTTGAATATTGCTAGTTCTTTAATTGCTTTAGGACTAAACCAAGTCGCCATTATGCGCGAACCAATTCATAATAAAGTTGCTGAGGAATTTTTAGTTAAATTTATTGAATCTTTAGCCACTTACAATAATGTTTATACGGCATTCCAGCAAGCCCGTAAAACTTTACAGAATAAAAATATTATCTATCCTTCTGCTTATTTAGTTCCTTCTCTTTTTTGTCATCCAGAAGCTGAGTTTTTTCAACTTCAACCTTTTGGATGGAAAGCCAAGCTTTACAGATTGCTACCTACTCGTAAACAGGGAATTCTCTTAGGAGTTATTATTTTTCTAAGCCTTTTTCCTCCCTTTCAACAACAATTATTAAATGGTCGTCTTTTAATTCAGGCTGTTTACCGTCATCTTACTGCTCAATTACCTTCACCAAATACTCCACCAGTCTTATTAGTAGAAATTGACGAAGAATCTATTCTCCAAGCAAATATAAGTAAACCTAATCCAATGGATAGAAGCTATCTTGCTCTTTTAATTGATAAGTTAGTTGCTAAAAATGCTAAAGTCATTGGCTTAGATTATCTTCTGGATCATCCCCAAGTCAATAATGATCTTATTTTTGTCCAGACGATTAAAAATGCTGTTAAAAAAAGAAAAGTTTGGTTTGTTTTTGCGGCAATAGAACAAGAAGAACAAGAACAAGGTGTAAACCCAAATTTAGCTAGTTTGAGTTGGAGTTTACAAGGGACAATTCAAACAGATATTAATTATTTGAGAATACCAGAAGACTGTAACCAAGTGTGTCCTTTTACTTATCTTTTGGCTTTGGTCAAGGATGCAAATAAAAAAAAGGGACTTAATAATATTCTAGAACCGAGATTAGATAATCAAGGGAATCTACGAAACAAATTTTTTAATTTATTCAAGAACTGGACAAGTGAAAATCCGAATCAGACTCTTTTTAAAAAAGCTAGTGGTCTAAAATTTTTCTCTTTAGTTAATGATTTTTCTTTACCTCCTCAAATTATTTATCACTCTATACCTGCTTGGCAATTATTGGCAGATTCAAAAGATGTCAATTTAAGTGCGTTAAATAAACAAGTGGTTTTAATAGCTTCAGGAGGCTATCGTGAAGCAGGTATTGATAATCAGTATGATTATTTCCCCATACCTCTAGCTGTTGAATATTGGCTAGATAGTTCAAACATAAAAACAAGAGGTAAATTTACTGGCGGTAAGGTGCAGAGTTATCAGATTGCTCAGTGGTTAATGGGACATTGGGTGATCTCAATTCCTGATTTTTTACTAGTTATAATCGCGGCTTTTTTCGGTCAAGCCTTCTCTCTATCTAACCTAAAAATAGCCAATTATAAAGGTTATACAATATTAATAGTAGGAACAGGAGTTTATGGTCTTCTCAGTCTTCAATTATATATCTCAGCTACCGTTCTGGTTCCTTGGCTTTTGCCTTCTGCAACATTAAGTCTTTATCTATTACCTTATGGGCGAAAATAACACTATGATTGACAGCAAAGGATTAATTAAAATAGTCTTATTAGGAACAATCGCTATTAGTGGGTACTTTATACCTCTTTTGAACACAATAGCCCAACAGTCCCCTTATAAAACTCAGAAACCCTCTCCATCACCTCAAGTAACTACCCAAAAAGCGGCTTGGGATACTCTCTGGGAGATGGTTAAATCTCGCATTAATCAAAAACAGCCTTTAGGGTCACGAGGCGGAACTTTTTGTGTTGTTTCTCCTGGACAATTGGGGGAAAAACAGCTTATTTGGCATGAGCGACCGATGTTTTTCTGGGGAAACACAACTAACCCGACTAGGCTAGAATTTCGTATTTATTCTCCATTTAATCCTCAACAAGATCAGACGGTATTGTGGAGAAAAAGACTAACTACAGAATCACCTAGATCAGAGTTTCAAACTGTTCAATATATAGGAGAAACTTTAAATAATAGTCAAACCTATAAATGGGAATATCTTGATCTAGTGGATCATAGAAAATTTAACGGCAACTTTCAACTTATTAGTGTCGAAGATCATCAACGTATTGCCGAAGACCTAAAAGTATTGGAAAGACAATTACAAAAACAGGGAATTCCAGCAGAAGAAATTATTCTCAAAAAGTCTATATATTTTGCCAACAAAGATCTCTGGTCTGATGTGTTGCAAGAACTATCTTTAGTTACTAACCCTTCTCCTACTTTAGTGAGTCAAAGACAACTCTTATTTGATTATGTCTGTGGAAGTTAAAAAAAATTAATATTTTCAGACTTGCCAGAGCAGAGAATTTGTTGTCTTCTAGTTAAGAATTATGTACTTAAGTTCTTATTTTCTAAAGTGCAATAATCAGGACAAGAAGGCAAATAAATGTAAAATTTAGTTCAAACAATAGTTCTTAGTTTAGACCAACTAATTTGTCTCTTGTCTTAATCATCTACAAAACTACCTAATAATTATGACTGCATCATCCAAACCTAAAAAAAGTTTTGACACATTACCAAATTTAAGCGATTTTCAAGAGGATCTAACAGCTTTGGCTGACTTCGACAGGTTCAAGAAGACTATTAACAGTTTTTACCACTGAAACAAGCGCAAAGAGTGCATAAGTTATATCTCCTCAGAAATATATACCTATGTAACAAACAAAGGAACAAGTTTTCTCTAAAAGAAAGGTTTGAATCCTGAAAAAAGTACCTAAGCACTATAGGGATTTCATTGCTCTACTTGTCTAGTGTACATCAGTTCTCTTGCTTAATGCAGGCTCTTGTAAATTGTCTTAATCACCTACAAAATTACCTAATAACTATGAATTCATCTAACAAACCTGGAAAGAATTTTGACACAGTACCAAATTTAAGCGGTTTTCAAGAGTATCTAACAGATTTGGCTAATAATGAAAATTTCGAGAATGTATTGAGCACTGCTTTTGGCAAGGATTACAATACAGCTAGAGCAGAAATACTGAGAAATCAATGGAAAACCAAAGATTTCAGTCACTTACCGAGTATAGAAATTATCAGTAGCAGTGTTTTAGGTAGTGCTAATGCAGCCTATGCAGCAAGTAAAAAGACAATTTATCTGTCTGATGCTTTTTTAGCAACAGCAAGTGCTCAGTCTTTAGTGAATGTTTTGTTAGAAGAATATGGACATTATGTGGATGCTTATATTAATGATACTGATAGTCCTGGAGATGAGGGGGCAATTTTCTCCAGCCTAGTCTTGGGTGATAGTCTATCTGCTGAGAATTTACAGGTATTAAAAACTGAGGACGATCGGGCAACAATTACTGTGGATGCTCGATTGTTAGAAGTCGAGCAAAGTATCACAACATCTTTTATTAGTGTCGATGACATTACCGTTGGGGAAAGCGATGCTTATGCCGACTTCTTAGTACGTCTAGATGCTCCCAACACGGGTACAGTGACGGTCAACTATCAGAACTTTAACGGGACTGCCGCCAACGG